>NZ_ATXH01000008.1 GCF_000421585.1 Thermodesulfatator atlanticus DSM 21156 | reverse complement strand
GAAAATAAACACCCTCCATCCTCTGAAACCCTTGAAAATAAAGGGAAGTTCTTTTCGAGAAGGGCAAATTTTACCTATTAACTGTCAAACTCGGGTTGGCAAGTCCTTGAGAATTAAACGCCCTACATTGAGCAACCGTTCCTATTTTTCGCCTTCGAAAAAATGGGAACGGATCCGGTAAATCATTAAGAATCCTTCACACGCAAAATCCCTGCTAATCACGCAAACTCGAAATCCTCTTGACCGGGAAACTTATGTTCGCTACACTGGAAACGAACGTTCGCCCAAAGGTACAGTTTTATGCCAAAGCTTAGCGAATCCGAAAAAATAGCCCTTGAGTTTATAGAGGAATACCTCTCTAAAAACGGCTACCCTCCCTCTTTTAGGGAAATAGCTGAAGCCTGCGGCTTTTCTTCAAAAAGCTCCGTTCACAAACTCTTAAGAAGGCTTGAGGCCAAAGGATTCGTCGAACTTGTCCCTGGAGAAGCTCGCGGGATCAGGCTTCTAAGACCTGCAAAAGGGATCCCTGTGCTGGGAAAAATCCCGGCCGGCGAACCCCTGATACCATACGAAGACCTTGAAGAAGTCGTTCCCATTGATCCCTCGTTTTTTGGAGGAGGCAGGCTTTTTATGGTACGAGTCAGAGGAGATTCCATGAAAGATGCCGGAATCCTTCCTGGAGACCTGGTGGTCATCCGTCCGCAGGAGGAAGCCTTTTCAGGAGATATTGTAGCTGCCCTTATTTATGAACCAGAACCTTATGTCACCTTGAAAAGGCTAAAGATATCTCAAGGCCGCATAGAACTTCACCCTGAAAATCCAGTTTATGAACCAATGATCTTTTCCAAAGAAGAAGTTGAAAACGGCAAACTGAAAATCCTGGGGGTTAAGGTAGGTCTTTTGAGGAAAGGCTAGGCGAAAAACCCTCTAAATCGCTTCTCAGTTGAAGGATAAATCAAAAATGTCCCAAACAGGGTTCGTACATCTTCAAACAAAGAGTGCTTTTTCCTTTTTTTGGGGCACGTTCCACCCCGAAGAACTCGTGACTCAAGCAAAAAAACTAGGCCAAAAAAGTCTTGCCTTAACGGATTTGAACGGCCTTTACGGAGCGATCAGATTTTATCGCAAAGCTAAAAGGGCTCGTATCAAACCCATCATCGGTTCAGAAATTACGATGAAAGACGGCCATACACTTGTTTTACTTGCCCGAAATTATGAGGGCTATAAAAACCTTTGCCGTCTCCTCACAAAGGCTCATCTTGAAAACCCTAGAGGCAACCCCGCCCTGCGCTTTGACCATCTTTCCCATCTCTCGCAAAATCTCATCTGTCTTGCCGGGGGGAGAGGCTCGCGCCTGAGGTCGCTTATTGAGAAGAAAAACATCCCGGAGGCAGAAAATTTCCTGCGCTTTTTAAAAAATTTCTTTCCAGAAGAAAATCGACTTTTTGTAGTGCTCCAAAATCATTTCCTGCCAAAAGATGAAGAAGCTCTCCACCTCACCTATGAACTCGCCCAAAAGCTTAATCTTCCGGTAATTGCAACCAATGAAGTAACCTATCTTTTGCCCGAAGATTACGAAGTCCATAAAGCCCTTGTGGGGATTGCCAGAGCCTATCACCACCGTAAAATCTCGCCTCTTCCCAATGATTCTTTTTATCTGGCTTCTGCTCAAGAAATGGCCCAAAGGATCCCATATCCCGATGCCCTGGAAAATACTGTTTTAATATCCGAAGACATTTCCCTTGAAATTCCCCTTGGCCGTCCACGCCCTCCTAAGTTCTACCCCTCAAGCGAGCTAGCCAATCGTCTTATTTCTCGTCTTTGTGTGCTTTCTCTTGCACGCCGAAAAAAGCCGGTCCCCTTTGATTATCTTGTAAGGCTTGAAAAAGAGCTCTCGGTAATCAAGGGCCGAAAGCTTGCGGATTTTTTTCTTCTCGTAAAAAAAATCAAGGATTTTGCCGCCCAAAGGCAAATCCGTTGCACTGTCAGAGGCTCAGCAGCAGGCTCCCTTGTAGTTCATCTCCTTCTGGGAGGAGTTGATCCCCTGGAACACAAGCTTCTTTTCGAGCGGTTTCTCAATGATGGACGGGCTGATCTTCCCGATGTAGATCTTGATTTCGACTCCGATAGAAGAAGCGAAATCCTTGAGTATGTAATGAAGCAACTCCCCGGACAGGCTGCCATGGTCGCCACCATCCTAACCTTCAAAACAAGGGGAGCTGTGCGCATGCTGGGAAAAGCGCTGGGTTATTCTTTAGAAGAAATAGCTGAGCTTTCCCGCGGACTTCCCTCTGCCTTTCGGGGTGTTGACATTTTAACTGCCCTTTCCCGTTTTCCCGAACTCAAAGACCATCCCATCCTAAAAGAAGAAAAACTTCTGTGGCTTTCAGCGCAAATTGCGGGGCTGCCCTTTAGACACTCAGTTCACCTGGGCGGGGTAGTTATTGCACCGGAGCCCGTCGAAAACATAAGCCCGATTGCTTTGTCAGCCAAAGGACTACCGGTGATCCAATTCGACAAAGACGATGTTGAAGCCCTGGGGCTTCTGAAACTTGATTTGCTTGGCCTTCGAATGCACACTGCTATCAGAAAAAGCTTAGAGGCCCTGGCAGGACAACACAAAAAACTTGACCTTGAAAACACGCCCCTTAATGACCCCAAAACGTATAGCCTTCTTAAAAAAGGAGACACCCTTGGTGTTTTTCAACTTGAGTCCCCCGGACAGAGACAGCTTGTGGTGAGGTTAAAACCTAGATGTTTTCTGGATATTGTAGCTGAAATATCCCTTTTTCGTCCGGGGCCTGTGGAAGGCGACATGGTAAATCCCTACGTGCGCCGAAGAAATGGTAAAACAAGAGTCATTTATCCCTACCCTGATCTCAAGCCAATCCTTGAAGAGACCTACGGGGTAATTCTCTTTCAGGAGCAAGTCCTTGAGATAGCCCATCACTTTGCCGGAATGAGCTATGCAGAAGCTGATGCCTTCCGCAGGGCCATGACCAAAGACCGAAGCCCCGAAGAGATGGCCAAAATAAAAGACAAATTCATATCAGGGGCCCTAAAAAAAGGCTATTCTCAAGCAGTTGCTGAACGTGTTTTTGAGATGGTAGCATCCTTTGCTGCCTATGGATTTTGTAAGGCCCACGCCGCTTCTTTTGCCCACATTACCTACCAGAGCGCTTATCTTAAGGCCCACTATCCCCGGGAGTTTTACATTGGCCTGTTGAATGCCGGACCCGTGGGGTCCTATCCGCATTTTGTCATTCTAAACGAAGCCCGCCGCAAAGGAATTCCCGTGTATCCTCCCCATGTTAATTCTAGTGGTCTTGAATATCTGCCTGAAAGGGATGGCATAAGGGTACCGCTCACAGAGGTAAGACTCCTTGGCCCCAGAACCGCAGAAAGGATCGTTCTGGAAAGAGAAAAAGGCGGGACTTACACGAGTATTGAAAACTTGCTGGCAAGAGTCTCTTTATCAAAGCTTATTCTGAAAAACCTTTTCCTTTGTGGTGCACTGGAGGGGCTTAATGCCGCTGAAAAAGAAGTGGCTTAGGCCGAAACTTCCTATTGAAGAAGCTATCATGAAAGATGGTGCCCTTAAGGTTTTTGTTCGAGCGCATCCTCTTGAAGCTTTAAGACCTCAACTAAGGGCCCAAAAATTTGTAACAGCCAGTGAAATAAAAAAACTTCCCCCGCAAACAAGGGTCAAGGTCGCAGGCTTGGTAATACTGGTTCATACTCCTCCGGTGAGATCCGGAAAACGCATTATATTCGTAACTCTTGAAGACGAAACCGGGCTCATAGACCTGGTGATCCCTCCTGAAAGCCAGGGGAAGTGTGCCAAAGCGGTATTTACTCAGCAGGTAGTTTTCTTAAAGGGCAGGCTACAGGAACATAGCGGATCTCGGACCATCTTAATTGAAGACCTTGCTTCGCCATTTTAAGCTTTTGTTGAAGGAGTTTTGGCGGCCCCACGGGGACTCGAACCCCGGTCTCTGGCGTGAGAGGCCAGTATCCTAGGCCGCTAGACGATGGGGCCGTAAGCATTTCTTACATTAGCTAGCCGTAACACTTCTGTCAAGAAACAGGCTGATAAGCGTCTTTACGGGCCTTATCAAGGTGATAGGCGCGGATAAAGCGGTCAAGATCACCGTCAAGCACTGCCTCAACATTACCCACTTCTAAACCCGTACGATGGTCTTTTATCAAGCGATAAGGATGCAGTACGTAAGAACGAATCTGGCTACCCCAGGCAATTTCTTTCTTTTCGCCGTAAAGCTTCTGGCGTTCTTCTTCCTTTTTGCGCCGCTCAAGCTCGTAAAGCCTAGCCTTAAGGATAGCCATGGCGATAGCCTTGTTGCGGTGTTGAGAGCGTTCGTTTTGGCACTGCACTACAATACCTGTGGGCAAATGGGTAATGCGCACCGCGCTTTCGGTCTTATTAACGTGCTGGCCGCCATGGCCACTGGCACGCATGGTTTCGATTTTGAGGTCTTCTGGTCTGATTTCTACCTGGATATCTTCTTCGATTTCAGGGATCACGGAAACCGAAGCAAAAGAGGTGTGGCGCCTGCCACTGGCATCAAAAGGCGAGATGCGCACCAAACGATGTATCCCGGCTTCCGCTTTAAGGTGCCCGTAAGCATAAGGGCCTTCCACAATAAAAGTAACAGACTTAATGCCTGCTTCTTCTCCTGGAAGGATGTCGATTATCTTGGTTTTAAAGCCCTTTTTCTCTGCCCAACGGAGATACATACGCAAAAGCATTTCCACCCAATCTTGGGCCTCTGTGCCTCCTGCTCCTGCATGAATGGTGACTATGGCATTGGAGGTGTCGTGAGGGCCTGAAAGAAAAAGTTTGACCTCCTGATCCTCGATGGCCGCAGAAAGCTTTTTTAGTTTTTTGCGGACTTCTTTGAGGGTTTCTTCGTCGTCTTCTTCAAGGGCAAGCTCAAAAAGGATTTTCAAGTCTTCAAACTCTTGTTCCAGGCTTTCCCAGGAAGCCAGAAGCTCTTCAATGCGAGCCCGCTCTCGCAGTATCTCTTTGGCTTCTTTGCGCTCCCAAAAATTCTCTTTGACTAATTCCTTCTCAATTTCTGCGAGCTTTTTCCTCTTGGCTTCCGGATCAAAGACACCTCCTTAGGCTAGAGATGCGTTCAGAAAGCCGCTCAAGTTCCATCTTTATCTCAGCAGGGTTTAAGGCCAAAGCCTTTTCCCCGGTCTTAATTTCAAGGACCCGTCTTTTCATTTTTTCCTCCTCCCCAAATATTTTAAGCCTGCCAAAAGGCTTAAAACTGAACATAAAACAGCAAAAACATCGCCATGTTTAGTATACCAGCTCAAAAATGATAAATGCTCAGCTTTTATACAAAGACTTGCTTCTTTTTCAAGGGGAGTTGCCATTATAATGTGACCAAAAGGGTCTATCAAGCCGCTAATGCCGGTGTTGGCCACGCGCACCAGATAGCGCCTGTTTTCCACCGCCCGAAAAACCGCCTGGGCAAAATGCTGGTAAGGCCCGGCGCTTGTGCGAAACCAGGCGTCGTTTGTGGCCACTAGAAGAATCGTAGCACCATCTTTTGCCTGCCTGCGGGCAAGGTCGGGAAACACGCTTTCAAAACAGATTAGTGGACCAAAAATCTCTTTAGCAGAAAGCGCCAGCGGGCCACTTGCAATACCAGGGGAATAATCTCCTGATGCCACGGCAAAAGTACGCAAAAAGGGAAGCTCTTTTTCAAAGGGAATGAACTCTCCAAAAGGCACTAAGCGCTGCTTGTCATAAATCCCTTTGATTAAACCGGTTTTATCAAGCAAAAACAAACTGTTAAAAACCTTAGGCTCATCTCCCTGGATAACCACTCTCGGGGCCCCAAAAATCAACGGAACCCGGTTTTCCTTGGCAAAGGAAATAATCTGCTGGCTTAGCTCCTTCGTGGGGTTAAAGAAAAAAGGAAGCGCTGTTTCTGGCCAGATAATTACTTCAGGCTTTTCTTTAAGGACCTTTTGAGACAAAGCGAGATATTTTGCCACGGTTTCTCGCTGAAACTTCGGGTCCCATTTGATGTTTTGGGGGATATTTCCCTGGATTATGGCAATACGCTGAGGTGTCCCTTGTAAGCTTTTTTGCTCTAAGGCCCTTGCGCCATAAACATAGGCCCCTACAAGGACCAAAGCCACCAAAGCCAAAGTAGGGATAGCCCTTTGCTGGGAAAGAAGCGCAAAGGCCCCGTAGTTACAGAGAAAAAGTACAAAGGAAACCGCGTAAATTCCTCCTAAAGAAGCTATTTGAAGGAGAAATAGATTCTGGTACTGGGTGGCCCCTAGATACCCCCAGGGAAAGGCAATGGGGACTTTGGCCCTTAAAAATTCGAATGCAGTCAACAAGGCGGCAAAAAAAATGGCATTTAAAGGAGATGCTCTCAGAAGGCCAATTTTTTGGGAAAGCCAGAGGGGAACTGCTAAGTAAAGGGAAAGATACGCGCAAAGAAGTGCTAGGACACCCAAGGCCGCAGGAAACATAAGACCGCCAAACTCGGTCATCACGCCGGTTAGCCAGTAAAGAAGCCCAAAAAAGTAGCAAAAGCCCGTTAGGAATGCCAAAGAAAAAGACCGCCTAGGGTTAAGGCGCTGGGCTTCAAGCGCAAAGGCCAGCCCAAAAAAGGCCAGAAACGAATAAGAAGTTTTGGGATGAGCCAGAAACAACAAAACTCCTGCTAAAATAGAAAGACCATACGCCCACATTTAAGCTTTTACCTTTCTTGCCCTGATTTTTTTGATTCGGCGTTCATCGGCAGCAAGTATCTCTAGCTCCAGATCATCAAAGCGAAAACGCTCGCCTTCTTCTGGCAAGCGCCCTGCTTTTTCTATGATAAATCCTGAGATGGTTTCGTAAGGCCCACGTGGAATCTCAACCTGTAAAGCCTTCTCTACGTCGTCAATGCGCACGGTTCCCTCAAGGATGTACCAGCCTGCGGCATCTTTGGGAAAAACCGGGGCCTCATCGCCCATGATTTCTAAAAAAATGTCTCGCAGGGTTACCAGGCCACTTACTACACCACTTTCGTCAATCACTATGGCAAATTGTTCACGCCTTTTGCGGAACTCAGAGAGAAGGTCTCTCACCTTTATGTTCTCCGGTACGATGTACGCTTCACGACAAAGGCTTCTCAGAGAAAAGGCCTCAGCGCTTCCGCAAAAACGGAAAAGGTCTTTTATGTGCACCACTCCGCGGATGTGATCAAGGTCTTTCTGATAAACCGGGTACCGCGTATGGGGATTTTTGGTCACCTCTGCCACAAGTTGTTTAAAATCCATGCCTACTTCAAGGGCTACGATGTCTTTGCGGGGAACCATTACTTCTCTCACAGGAATATTGCGTACTTGAAGGATGTTGATAATCATCTCCCCTTCTTCGGGGGTAATCAGGCCCTTTTCCTCGCCCTCGTCTATGAGTTCGGTAATCTCTTCGGTGAATTCTTTGTCTTCTTCTTCCCGTGACTTGGCAAAAATTTCTTTAAACGCTTTGAAAATAGATGTTTTTTCTTCTGGCAAAGGCTCCTCCTTCTTGGAATGTATGGCTTTGATTTTACGAATAGATTGGCTTCATTGCAAAAAACCTGTCTGCTTTGCCTGTCCCCATCTTACTGCTAAACTTAAGAGTATGAAAAAGGTCTTTATCAGAACTTTCGGTTGCCAGATGAACGAATACGACTCTGAGCGCATGTATGCGCTTATTAAGGATGAATACATCCTTTGTGCCGAACCCAAAGAAGCAGACCTTATCCTGATAAACACTTGTTCTGTGCGCAAAAAAGCTGAAGAAAAGGTATATGGCTTAGTTGGCCGCCTGAAGCATCTTAAGAAGGCGCGCCCTGAAGTAATAATTGGAGTTTGCGGCTGTGTTGCCCAGCAAGAAGGTGACAAAATCATAAAAAGGCTCCCCCACGTGGACATGGTCCTTGGACCGCAGGCCGTGTATCGCCTAAAAGAGGCCCTGGATTCTGTGCGCCAAGGCAAAGGTCCGGTGGTGGATGTTGAATTACGCAAAGAGTTTCGTCAGCCCCTTATCTTTCCCTCTCTAAACGGCACCGCCCCGGTAAAGGCCTTTGTAACCATTATGCAGGGATGTGACAATTTCTGCTCTTATTGTGTGGTGCCTTATACCCGTGGACGAGAGATTAGCAGGCCACCTGAGGAAATTCTTGCCGAGGTAGAATGCCTGGTGCGCCAGGGTGTGCGCGAAGTAATGCTCCTTGGCCAGAATGTTAACTCTTACGGACGCAAAGAAAAGAACTTCCCTACCTTTGCAGAACTTTTGCGAGAGGTAGCCAAAATTCCGGGGCTTTGGCGGGTGCGCTTTACCACCAGCCATCCTAAAGATTTGACCCTTGACCTCATGCGCGCCATCGCAGAGATTCCGGAAGTCTGCGAACATTTGCATTTGCCGGTTCAGGCAGGCTCAAACCGTGTCTTAAAAGCCATGAACCGGGGTTATACCCGTGAGGAATACCTTGAAAAGGTCAAACGCTTGCGTGAGTTTTGCCCTGAAATCACCTTAACCACGGACATTATCGTAGGATTTCCCGGAGAAACCGAAGAAGACTTTGAAGAGACTTTGAGCCTTCTTGAGACCGTGCGTTTTGCAGAAATATTCTCCTTCAAGTATTCTGATCGCCCCTTTGCCCGGGCAACACAATTTGAAAACAAAGTCCCTGAAGAAGAAAAGGCACGGCGCCTTAAAAAAGTCCACGAGCTTCAAGAAAAGATTACCCGCGAGATAAACGAATCTTTTATTGGAAAAGAGGTAGAAGTATTGGTAGAAGGAAAAAGTGCAAGCAGCCAGGAGATGTGGGCTGGCAGAACCCGCAGCCATCATGTGGTAAACTTTAAGGGGCCGGAAAATTTGAAAGGAAAGCTTGTCCGTGTTTTTATTGAAGATTGTGGAAGACATTCATTACGCGGTAAATTTGTTAGAGACCTTTGCAAAAATGCCGAGATCAGTGTTGCAAGCACAAACACAGGGGATCCGTTCCTATTTTTCGGAACGAAAAATGAGAACGAATCCTAAAGGTCTCTTGTTTAATACCCTTTGGGAGGCTTAAATGAAAGTTAAAATGAAGGTCCAGGCCATTGCTCTGGATCCGGTATCGAACAGTCCGGTGATGCTTTTAAAGGAAGAAGAAGGCGAACGCACCCTTCCTATCTGGATAGGACTTCTTGAAGCCACGGCTATCGCTACTCGTCTTGAAAATATCCAGTTCTCTAGGCCAATGACGCACGATCTTTTAATCAATATTCTGGAACACTTGGGGATCAAGATCCCGCGCATAGAAGTCTGCGATCTGCGTGACAATACTTACTACGCCTTGATTACCCTTGATATTGACGGCCGGGAAGTACAAATAGATGCAAGACCTAGCGATGCGGTAGCTATTGCCCTGCGCACGGATGCCGAAATCTGGGTTCACGAGCAAGTTTTTGAAAAGAGCCAGGCCCTTGAAGAGGCTGCCAAGACCGAAGCCCAACAGGAGACTGCCGAACAGGATCAAGATAAAGACAAACTCAAAGAACTCCTGGAAAAACTTGATCCCAGTGCTATTAGCAAGTACAAAATGTAGCCATGTTTGATTTTCATTGTCACTCAATATTTAGCGATGGAGAATTAATCCCTGCGGAGTTGCTACGCAGGGTTAGTGTTTTAGGCTATGAGGCCGTTGCCATTACTGACCATGCAGACCAATCAAACATCGAACTCATTTTGCCGCGCATTATCACAGCGGCCCGCGCACTTAACCAAATGTCAAAGGCCAAGCTTATCCCCGGCATTGAGATTACTCATGTACCTCCTGGGCAAATTGCCGAACTGGTAATGAGGGCTCGGGTGCTTGGGGCGCAAATAGTCGTGGTTCATGGAGAAACGCTGGTTGAACCAGTAGAACCAGGTACAAACCTGGCTGCGATAAAGGCTGGTGCGGACATCCTTGCGCATCCAGGGCTTATTAGTGAAGAAGAAGTCCGCCTGGCTGCTGAAAAAGGCGTTTTTCTGGAACTCTCTGGGCGCAAAGGCCATTGCCTTGCTAATGGGCATGTGGCAGCTCTTGCTAGACGTTTCGGTGCTCCCCTTATTATAAATTCCGATGCCCATGCGCCAGGAGACTTCATGACCGAAAAATTCGCCCGCCAGGTCGGCCGCGGTGCCGGGCTTTCTACCACAGAAGTAAACAATCTCTACCGCCAGGTAAGAGAACGCTTCTTAAAGTAAAACCTTTCTTTTATTCAAAAATATTTAACCTTTGCGAAAATTTAATTTTTAAGTTAAGTCAAAAGGTTAACGTAAAAATCTGCCTCAAAAGGAGGGCTTTATGCCTAAGAAAATTTCGCACGTGCTTATTGCCAACAGGGGCGTCCCTGCCGTGCGTATTATGGATACTTGCAGGGACAGGCGCATCAAAACAACCGCTGTTTACAGCACCCCAGATCGCCTGGCTTATCATGTCCGCTTAGCAGATCAAGCTGTTTGCATTGGCGAAGGCCCACCCCTTGAATCTTATCTCAATATGGAAAAGATCATCGCTGCTGCACTTAAAGTTGGTGCTGATGCAATCCACCCGGGCTGGGGGTTTCTGGCAGAAAACGCAGACTTTGCAGAAATGGTCGAAGACGCAGGCCTTACCTGGATCGGTCCACCACCTCAAGTAATAAGGGCTATGGGAGATAAAGTAGAAGCCAAAAAATACGCCAGGCGTGCAAACGTGCCCACCATCCCGGGCATAGACAACGTTAAAACCCTTGACGATGTAAAACGCTGGATAAAAGAAGAAAACGTTGAATATCCTATCATGTTAAAGGCTGCCAAAGGCGGTGGCGGAAAAGGGATGGTAAAAGTTGAATCCGAAGATGAGCTCCCCATAGCTTTTAACCAGGCCAAGTCTGAAGCCTTAAAAGCCTTTGGCGATGATACCTTGCTGGCAGAAAAATATATCCGCAGAGGCCGCCATATAGAAGTCCAGGTGGTAGCCGACCAGCACGGCAAAGTCCTTCATCTTTACGAACGAGAATGTACTCTTCAGCGTCGTAACCAGAAAATTATCGAAGAAGCACCTTCTCCCACGCTAGATGAGGATCTGCGAGAAGAAATCTGTTTCACCGCGGTGCGCCTTATGCGCGAAATAGGTTACGCTTCTGCAGGCACAGTAGAATTTATCTTTGATTCCTCCACCAATAAATTCTATTTCCTCGAAGTAAATACCCGCTTACAGGTTGAACATGGTATCACCGAGCTTATCACCGGACTTGATATTGTCTCATTAATGTTAGATATCGCAGAAGGCAAAAAGCTTCCTATTAGACAGTCAGAAGTAAAAGTCAACCGCTGGGCCTTAGAAGCTCGACTAAATGCCGAAGACCCGGTTACCTTTAATCCTTCTTTTGGCACTATTACTAGACTTCAACTCCCTCAAGGCCCGGCAGTTCGTATATCTCAAGGAATTTATGAAGGGGCAGACATTCCGCCTTATTACGATTCACTTATCATGCTTATCATGACTGCAGGGCAAAACCGCGAAGCCGCCATTATGACCATGGACCGCGCCCTTGGTCGAGACTTACGCGTGGAAGGCGTAAAAACCATCGCACCGCTTCTGCTGGCAATCATCAGGCACCCGTCCTTTCGGGCAGGACATTTTTCCACCACTTTTATCGAAGAACACATGGACGAATTAGTCGCCATGTTTCGTGAAAAAAGCACCGAAGACGAAATTCTTAAAATTGCCAAATTCGTGGCCAGGGTTTCTGCCTTAGGCCCACAATCCTGGATGTAAAGGAGCTGGCTATGTGGAACATCATTAAACCTGGAATGTCTCCTAAAGAGATAGTAAAAACCCTGCGGGAATTAGATGGTGTTATGTTCACCTCTACCGGCATGCGTGATGCCGGCCAATCAGATTACAAAAATCGTCACCGTATTTATGACTTAGCAACTCTTGCTCCTTACTACGAAGAAATGGGGCTTTTTAGTGCTGAGTGCCACGGCGGCGCCCGCTGGCACGTAGGCATTATGAACCGCCGCGAAGACCCCTTTGAGGAAATCCGCATACTTCGCGAAAAAATGCCTTCGGTGTTACTCCAAACCTTGATCCGTGAGACCAACCTCTGGGGTTATCGCCCGTATCCCAAAAACGTTATCGAGTACGTGGTTGCCCGGGTGGATATTGATGTCTGGCGCTGTTTCTCATTTTTAAACGATATTCGTAACATGCGTTCAGTAGCCGAAATAGTCATGAAACGCGGGCGCTTGTTCGAGCCTGCGATTTCTTTCACCCAGGCAGAGTGGACCACGGACGAATACTATCTTTCAGTGGTTGAAGAAATCGTTGATCTCTGCGGCGGGACAGACGAAATCGTCCTTTGTATCAAAGACATGGCAGGAGTTGGGAGCCCCAAACGCATCTCCCAATTGATTGACGCCATAAAACAAAAATACCCGGATCTGGTAGTTCATTACCACCGCCATACCACCGATGGTCTGGCGCTTCCTGCCTACCTGGCTGCGGCGCAGGCAGGAGCCAAGATCATCGATGTGCAGGAAGACTCTCTCACCCGCTTTTACGGCCAACCCCCTATTCTCGCTGCCCAAGCCTATCTTGAGGAAGCCGGGATAAAGGTTCACCTTAACCGCGAAGCCGCTGAAAAAGCCGTACAAAAAGTGCGGGAGTGGATTAACCAGTACGCCTGGGCAGAAAGCCCGTTTAAAGGTTTTGACCACAACGTTACCAAGCATAAAATGCCCGGCGGAGCCTTTCCAAGCTCCTTTGAACAGGCAGAAAAGGGCGGATTCTTACACCTCATGCCTCAAATCCTTAAGGTAATGTCTCTTTATAACCGCATCATTAAGTACTTCGACGTAACTCCGGGCTCTCAGATCACCTGGGTTACCTGCTCGGGAATGGTAAACAAATACGCCAAAGAAAGGGGCTTAAAAGGTGTTGAACATCTGATAAAGCTTCTCACTAAGTTTGTTGAAGAGGCGAACCAAGACCTTGAAAAAATGGAACCCTGGGAGAAAGAAGAACTCCTTCAACTTTTCCGCAACGCCCCAGGGGACTTCAAAAACCTCATCTTAGGAAAATACGGACGTCTGCCCCAGGGATGGCCGCCTGACTGGGTTTATCAGAGCGCTTTTGGCGATGAATGGGAAGAAAAGATTAAAGAACGCACGGATAAATCTCCCCTTGAAACAGTAAAGCCTGACGATTTAGACAAGCTGCGCAATGAGCTTGAAGAAAAAATCGGCCGCAAACCCAGTGAAGAAGAATTTATCCTCTACCTTATGCATCCCAAGGATGCCGTGGATTACATCAAGTTCCGCGAGGAATATGGACTGGCGCCTCTTGTACTTCCCACCAACGTTTGGCGTGAAGGCCTTAAAAAACCTGGCGACAAAGTGGAATTTGAGCTTGACGGCAAGCCCTATGCCATCGAGCTAGTGTCCATTGGTGCCGAGCACGAAGGCCTTATCCATGTGGTAATGAAAGTAAACAACAAAACCAGGGTCTATACCGTTGAGACCCCGCGGGCCAAAAAGAAAGAAATCAAAAAAGCTACCGGGCCAAATCAAATAGGCGCACCCATAAGCGGCAATGTCTGGCGCATTGGAAACCCTGAACGCGGGATCATTAAAGTTGGCGATATCGTGCACAAAGGCGAGGAGATTGCGAACATTGAAGCCATGAAAATGGAAAACGCGGTTGTGGCACCCTTTGACGCTCAAATCGTTGCCATTCACGTAAAAGTAAATGACACAGTAGAGGAAGGCCAGCTTCTGTTCGAGTTAAAACCGCTCGAAGAATAAAGAAGGCGGGCAGCCCCCGCCTTCTTTATTTTTACTTGGTCTTTTTGGTCTCAAGGAGAAACTTCAGCCAGTCAGCCATTTGTTGCAAATTCTTGTTGAGATACCACCTACCATTGGCAAAGGCTCCGTAATCAGCACCAGCCATGGCAGAGGCATAACGGGTGGAGTTAGCGTAAAAGAGCCACTGTTCAACCCACATTTTTTCAATGGCTTCGTCAAAAATGCTTGAGGGGAGTCCCTTGGCTACGCCTTTATTCCAAGCCTCAAGCAAAATCAAAGTAGCTGCCAAAGTTTGTTTGTTGGTGGTCTCAATGGTCTTGTCAAGCTTGGCAAAATGGCCTTCCACCCATTCGGTTGAATGACAAGACAAGCAGACTTTTTTCATCTTAGCACGACGCTTGGCCATTTCTTTCTTGTCAATTACAAACTCAGCTACCGGCTCTCCTGTCAGCTCTGTGGGCAAGGGAAGTCCTGCCTTGTTCTTTATTTTGGTGGTGTCGGGATCCTTGGGCTGTGGGTGAGCATACACCAAGCCGAAAATACGCCAGGCCAAACGGTCATTCATCTGATGGGTACGTTCTACGATGACGTTGCCATCCTGATCAACAAGCTTGCTTATGTGACAGGTGGCACAGGTAGGCGCGGTAAAATCTTTACCTACGGTCCAATTGTCAGGCTTAAAGTTCCAGGTATGACCCTTGGAAGAAAAGATGTTTCCGTGTTTGCTAACCATATAAACCTTGTAACCGGGGACATCATGGCCTTTGTGACACTCAGAACAGGTGTAAGGCTTGCGCGCAATTTCCATAGAAAAACTGTGCTTGGGGTGACAAGAAGTACAGGAACCTTTAGAGCCATCAGGGTTCAAACGTCCTACTCCGTTATTGGGCCAGCCTTCAAATACAGGAAATTTCATTTCGCCAAACTCGGTATCACGAGTAGCAAAGCCTTTTACCTGGATCTTCGTTCCATGGCAGTGCAAACAGGCATCAGCTTTGGTTTTAGGGTCTGTTTTTTCGTAAACCAAGGCACCGTCTTTAAAGCTTTGAGGCCCTAAAGATGCCTCTACCAGTCCGTGATAAACTGGATTTCCGAGCAGATTGTTGTATGCGTGGGCCATTTTGTTCTTTTGATACTGGGCAACTTCTGCCGGATGGCAAGTTGCACAGTTTTTAGGAGTAACAATTACATGGACCTGAAACCCGTTGTGTTCAAAGGTGTCTTTATGTGCTTTGGGATTCATTGTATGACACTCAGCACAGCCCACCACTACATTTGCAAACTTCTTGGGAACCTTAACATTGTACTTTTTAGCAAGAACTTCTCCGGGCAAGACATTCGCATGAACACTCTTACGCCAGTCTTCTACAATCCCAGGGGTGACAGATTCGTGGCAGGAAAGACAAGTCTCGGTAGCCTCACTTATCTTTGCCTGAGCAGTTGGAATCAAGAAAGGTAAACAGAATGTGACGCTTAAGAAATAAACTACCTACCTCATAATCCCCCTCCTTTTTTGGGGGGCTAAGGCCCCCCCTTTTTTATTATTCAAGGTCAATGGTTATTTCGGCAGAGTTTACTAAAAGAGGCTTATACTCGAACTCAGGAAGCTTGAAGAACTCGCCAATGGAACTTGGAATCTGGGAATAGAAAAGATTGGCTTTAATGGTTAGCGGACCTTTAGCATCTTTAGGCACGGTGAACACGTAGTTTTCGATCTTGGTCTCACGTGGGCCAATGCGATAGTCCACTAAGTCGTTTTTGGCGGTGTACCACTGGCAAATGGTCATACGACCTTTGGGATCAAAGAATGGTTTACGGAAAATCCTAGCCCCTGCGGGAACGTTTCCATCCCGTTTGAGGCCCTTAAAGTTGGGAATTTCCATGATTTCGCCAATAGCCTGGTAGGCATAAGCCTTGGGATCAGCTATGGTGTATTCCTCACCCTTAAACCCTTTGGGCTGCACGGGGATATGCCAGCTCTTGCCGTTGGCGTCAATAACCCACACTTCAAGCCAGAGCATGCGTTCTTCAGAGGAGCCAGAAGGAATCATGTGCCCAACTTTTCCGTTAAAAAGCACTGCACGAAGATTTACCCTATCCCCTGGACGCACTTTGGTGCGGTTTGCATATAGCGCAATGTCAACAGCCCCGGCTAACTTGGTTTCAGCGTGTGAACCCTGAAATACGTGATGAGCAATATCTGCACGTTTGGGACCCATGGTAGCTGCTTTTCCTGGAGCGCGATGCATGTGGCAATCCTGACAAACCACGCCTTCCTTGGCATAGGGGCCAGCTTTCCATTCACGATAGGTTTCCTTAACCCAGGCGCCATAGGGGCTTGCTTCGTCATGACAGGTAGCACAAAACTCCGCAGACCTGATGAAATCAGACTGGGCTACTTTGTGGCTGACAGGTTTAGCATCAGCACGAGGACCCTGCTTAACCTTACCAGGTTCGATGGTATAGCTGAAATTGTAAGGTTCTTTTTCGGTTGTACCGGTAATGTTATGGCAGATCTCACAGGATACCCCTTCGTTAGCTCTGGTACCAGCTGAAGCTTCTTTGGGAGGAATATCTCCGGCAAGAAACGCAAGAGGAGCATGGCAGGCAATGCAACCGCCTTTTACCCCGGCTACTTTGGGTTCTTTGAGGGCATGGGGAAGGGCTAGTTTAAAATATTCAACCTGGTCCCACTCATGAGTAAAAGATTGTGCCATGAGAGAATCTTTCCATTCCTGATAGATCTCGCGGTGGCAGGCCCCACATTTGGTGGGCTTTTTAAAATCCTTGTACTTAAAAGAACCTTGTTCCGCGGCTAAACCTGTACCAGCTAACAATAATAAACCTAAAATACTTAACAATATCTTTCTCATATCCCCCTCCTTAAGTGAAGTTTGTTCGCTTTGACCTCATCATGTTAAGAGAGACCGTTGCAAAAAAACCAGAATCCGTTCCCATTTTTCGGAACGAAAAAAGGAACGGACCCTTGAGGTTGGCTTGCAAACACTAGTCTCGACCATTTTGCAAAGGCCTCGTTAAAGGGCACCATCATGTTAAGAGGAGAGACAAAAGTTTGCCCCCCTTTGCTTTTTTAGTCTGTAGGATTAAACGCAGATTTAGGAGCACCACAAACCGGGCAAGTCCAGTCATCAGGTAGATCCTCAAACGCCGTCCCTGGCTCAATCCCCCGCATAGGGTCACCTTCTTTGGGATCATAGATGTAACCACAAACTGAACATTGATACTTTTGCATCACTTCCTCCTTGTAAAGATTTGAACAGGGGGGCCAAGCCCCCCTTTATCGTTTAGTTATCAAGAGTTTCTGGTTTCCAAATTTCCCAGACCTTACCAGCAAGCTCAGGAGAGGGTTTCAGAGTTGGTTTGCCTGGAGTCCAACCAGCTGGACAGGCCTCACCAGCATGCTCGCGCACATATTTGAAGGCCTCTATCTGCCTGATAAGCTCACTGATGTTACGACCAACAGGCGCGTTAAGTACTTCTACCGCCTGGACAATACCGTCTGGATCAATAATAAAACGGCCACGCAAATTAAGACCTAAGTTAGGATCATAAACTCCGTAAAGCTGACCAATTTTGGCGCCTTTGTCCCATACCAGAGGAAAAGGCACTCCACCTTCTACCATTTTGGAAAGTTCAGTTTCATCCCAGACCTTATGGGTAAAAACTGTATCAACACTTAACGCCAAGACTTCCGCACCGAGCTTCTGGAGGTCTGGATAGCGGACCGCTATCGAAGAGATCTCAGTAGGTCAAACAAAAGTAAAGTCCGCCGGATAAAAACACAGAATAAGCCACTTCTCTTTGTAGTCTTCAAGTTTTACCTCTTTGATTTCTCCCTTGACATAAGCCTGGGCCTGAAACTCAGGCGCCTGCATTCCCGGACGTACACACATGGCCTTACCTCCTTCTTATTTTATTTGTTTTGTTTTTTATTTAGAAAGATTTTTAAATATTGTCAATGTTAAATTTGTTAACATTTTAAATTAATGGACATAAAATTCCATCCCTCAGCTCGAAAGATAGGAATTTTTTGTAGGTAAGCAAGGGTTTAAAAATCAAATTCTGGGTGGAACAAAAGCTATTAAGAAGTCTCCTCCTTTAGGTTTGGGACGAAAATCCTTGGTAAAAACCTGAATTTTTTTCTGATTAGGATCTATGACCAAAAGCGGTATAAAGTCTTTCCCCAGGCATCTTGTTAACTTCTCAAAAGTAAAAGCCTTTGAGATTTTGAGCTTTTTGATGCTATATCCCTGGCGGTATCTTAGCTCAAAAAATTGATAGTCTATGTTTTCGCCAAAGAGAATACGGCCTTTTGAGGGAGAAGCCCTTAAACAACCTACAAACTTTTGCAAGGGCGCTAAGCGATAAACCTCTTTGTGGCCAAAAATTTCAGAAAAATGCACCACCGCCAAAGTATTTACTTCATCATTTCCTGTGAGGGCGAAAAGTCTTCCTATTCCTTCGAATTCGATTTCCTCTAAAACACAATCAGAAAAAATACTGGCATAAAAATGCGGCAGACCTTCTTGCTCCGCGGCCTTTATGTGAAACCAATTGGTATCAATCAAAAGAACCTGAATGTTTTCCTCGTACACAAGACGTGCGATCTCACGCGCCCAATCATGGGCTCCTAAAAAAAGAATACCCTGAGGCTCTGGTTGCGAAACTTTGAGCCTACGGGCAAGAGGTTTTAAAAAAAGACCGTTTACTAGCACCGTCCCCATTATCACGAAAAAGACAATGCCCACTACACTTTCCGCCTCTGGAAACCCCTTTTCTTTTAGGTGTAGCGCAAAAAGAGAAGACACCGCCGCCGCAATAATTCCACGAGGGGAAACCGCTGCCAGAAAAAGCTTTTCACGAAAATTTAATCCAGAACGAAAAGTTGAAACAAAAACAGCCAAGGGCCTTACCAGTAAAATGATTCCCAATAAAAAGAAAAATTCTTTAAGTCCATAAGAAAATAGCGTCTCAAGCTTTAAGCGTGCCACAAGAATAATGAACAAATTGGCAAGAAGCGGCAGCGCGAGATTTTCTTTAAAAGTGGCTACCTGACTTATTGAAATTACATTTTGATTGGCTAATAAAATTCCCATAACAGTTGCGGTAAGAAGTCCTGATTCCGGCTGAAGTAAATTGGAAATGGCAAAGCCAACCATCAAAAACATGAGAAAAAAGGGCACCTCTAAAGACTCTGGCACAAAGTAGCGCTTCATTACCAAAATCAAGACCTTGGTCAAAACATAACCAAGGCTAAGACCTATCAAAAACATCTTAAAAAGAGGCAAAATCGAAGAAAAACCGGAAACTCCGTGAAGTAGGGCCTCAAACACGAGCACTGCACATATCGCACCTATAGGATCAATGAGAATGCTTTCCCATTTAAGGATGGGACCTAAAGGTTTTTTGGGGCGTATGTGACTAAGAAGCGGAGCAATGACAGTAGGGCCGCTAACTATCAAAATGGCCCCTATCAACAAAGACGTTTCTTTGCTCAGGCCAAGTACGTAGTAAGCTAAAAGGCCGGTCAGTAACCAAGTTAAAAGGGATCCTAAGGAAATGAGATTGATAACTACCGAAGCCCTTTCTTTTATTTCTTTGAGTTTAAGCCTTAGACTCCCTTCAAAAAGGATGATCGCTATCGAGGCCGAAACAATAGTAGGAAGAAATTTGCCAAAGACTTCATCAGGATTAAACCAGCCTGTAATAGGCCCTATTAGCAACCCAACAACCAGGAAAAGAATAATAGAAGGAAGACGCAACAACCACGCAAACCACTGGCAGATGATCCCTAACGCGATAATAGAAGATAAAATTAAAAGCGTATTTTCTTCCATTAGCGCCGCAAGGTGGCTTTGAGTCTCAAGGGATTCAAAAAGAGGTCAAGGGCATCGTTGATGTCTTTGACCAATATGTCAGCGGCCAAAAAGGCCTCTTTGGAAAGACCTTCTTCCATCAAAACCGCTATTCCAAGGGCAGCTTCGGCGAGCATTAAGGCGTCGTTTTCCCCGTTTCCAATGGCAGCCACCTGTTTGGGCCCAAGCTCTTCAACATATTTGAGCTTTAATTCATCGTGTTTTTCACCAGGAGGTAATATGTGAATTTTTACGTCAACATCTAAAAGGGCTTTTTTGGCCTTACCAAAGGTGTCTGCAGTTATCACATGTATTTCAAAAGTTTTAGCCAGTTCGTTTAACTTTTCTTTAACCCCCGTTTTTGGCTTTCCATCTACTGCCAGCGTTCCATTGAAGTCAAAGACCAGATGTTTAAGCTTCAAAAAGCCGAATTGGGGTATTTCCAAGGTAAACATAGCTGGCTCCTATATTTCGAAATAACTTAAGCGGGCTGCATGGCATTGGATGTTTACCGCCACCGGTAAACTGGCAATATGAGTAGGGTATTTTTCAATGTGAACCGCTAGGGCAGTGGTTTTGCCTCCAAAACCAAGTGGCCCTATACCGAGCTTGTTTATCTCTGTTAAAAGTTCCCGCTCAAGCTCAGCTAAAGTGCTATCAGCAGAAGGCTTGCCAAGCGGCCTTATCAGAGCTTTTTTGGCAAGTAAGGCTGCTTTTTCAAAGGTTCCACCAATCCCTATCCCAACTGTGATAGGCGGACAAGGATTTGGACCAGCTTCTCTTACGGTCTCAAGGACAAAGTCTTTTATACCTTCTATGCCCGCGGCAGGAGGAAGCATCTTGAGTTTGCTCATGTTTTCGCTGCCGCACCCCTTGGGCAAAACCCAGAACTTAGCTTTGTCTCCAGGAACTATCTCTACGTGAACAACCGCAGGAGTGTTAGTCTTTGTATTTTTACGGGTGATAGGATCAGCAACCGACTTGCGCAAGTAGCCTTCTTCATAACCCTTGGCTATTCCTTCGTTAATAGCTTCAATGAGATCCTTTACTTTTAAATCTTCGCCAAGCTCAACAAAGACAACGGCTATCCCTGTATCCTGACAGATAGGAAGTTCCTCTTTTGCGGCTATCCTGGCGTTTTCGATGAGGATTTCTAAGGCCTTTTTCCCCAAAGGGGAAGGTTCATCGTTAAGGGCCTGCTCAAGGCGCGCAAGAACCTCTTTTGGCAAGATCTTACAGGAAGAAATGGCCCCCTGTGAAATACGCGCAATAATTTCTTCTTTGCTTATCTCCCTCATAACTTTTGAGTAACACATTCTTTTTAAGAGGCAAGACGTCAAAATTTTGCCTGGCACTTTTTTGTTTTTTGGTTTAAAAAAACGCCATGCGTTGTTTAAAGGTAAAAACAGGAAGACCTTACGAAATCCTCATCGAAGGTGGCCTTTTAACCGAAGTCCCTGAAGACCTTGCCCAAATTAATCTTGGCCACCGCTACGCCTTAATTTCCGATAGCAACGTAGCAGAATTCCTTGGGGAAGACCTTTTGCGTTTGTTAAAAGAAGCTGATATTTCTGCCGAACTTTTTGTTTTCCCTGCTGGTGAAGTCTCAAAAAACATGGACACCGTAGTATCCCTCGCCAGGCAGATGGTTAGCAAAGGCTTTGACCGCAAGTGTGCTGTCATTGCCCTTGGAGGCGGAGTCACAGGAGACCTGGCCGGCTTTCTTGCTTCGATATACTTACGTGGAATCCCCTACGTCCAGATCCCAACCAGCCTTCTGGCCCAGGTTGATAGCTCGGTTGGCGGAAAAACCGGGGTGGATCTCCCTGAGGGGAAAAATCTTCTCGGCACATTTTATCAGCCCTGGCGGGTTTATATCGATTATGGCGTGCTGGCAACCCTTCCCTTTGAGCACCTAAAAAACGGCCTGGCAGAAGTGGTCAAATACGGCTGTATTTCAAGCCCTGAGCTTTTTAAGTTTTTAGATGATAACGCCTCTTCGCTTCTTAACTATGACGCCTACACCCTGGAACACATTATTTACGAAAGCTGTCGCATTAAAGCCGATGTTGTCTCACAGGATGAAAAAGAAGGCGGTCTCAGGCGCATTCTTAATTTTGGGCACACTATTGGCCATGCCATAGAAGCCGCTGCCAATTATGAAATGCTTCACGGATTTTGCGTAAGTATCGGCATGGTCGCCGCAGCTAGGCTTTCTGAAGAATTAGGCATAGCTCAAGAAGATTTAAGCGCCCCCATCGAGGCCCTTCTCAAGAAACTAGGCCTCCCTGTGCGCATTCCCAAAGAGTTAGATCCTGCCAAAATCGAAGCTTATCTGCGCGCTGATAAAAAAGTCTGGCGTGGCAAGCTCGTTTTTGTCCTTTTGAAAAGATTAGGTGAGCCAGTTTTTTACGAGGAGCCACCCAAAGAACTCATAAGCAAGATAATCGACTCTTTAAGAGCCGAAGATGCGTTTTCTTAAGTGACTTGCGCGCACCTGAGCCGCAGCCTGGACAACTTCCGCAAAATCTTGCCAAACTTCTCGCTCTAATTTTTTGGCTATTTCTTTTTCAAAGGAAGAAGATCCTTCTTCAGGGCTTTTTACTTTAGAGATTTTAGGCCTATTCAGGTTTCCTAAACGAAAAAGCTCAATGTTTAAAGTTTCAAAGGCGTCACTTATCAAAACCATATTTGCACCGTACACAGGAAAAAGCTCCAAGCGATCTACCACCCATCCTCCAGTATTAAAAACTTTTGTCCATGAACGATAAGGATAAAATTTATCAAGCCTTGCGAAAGGCTTGTGGGTGTGCCCAAAGATAAAGTCAAACTTGTATTGTGCCAGTTCGTCATTATCCACAGGGAGCGCCTTTTTTATCTCCTCGAAAAGAGGGCCTTCTATAAACCATCGTAGTTCTTTTTCTGAGTCAGAAGACAGGCTTCTTTCTTCTTTGCTGCGTTCTGGCAAAAATTCTTTTTCTGTTAGTTTGCCAAGCACCCTTTCAAAAACATCATCTTCCCATCTTTCAGGCACAAGGGGAATATCAAGATTTTTAGCCAGAACCATGGCAAATCTTTTTATCAAGTCTTTAAAAGTGGCTGGCACCAAAAGACATTCATAAATGCTTTCTATCTTTTCGCCAGCAGGACCAGATCTGCCCATGGTGGACCAGAAGAAATCTATCCAGGCAAAGTTTTCTTTTTCTATTTGGTCTAAAGTTTTTGGTTCCTTTTCATCAGGAAAAAGCAACACGCGCAGTTTGCTCATCAAGCGGTAGATACCTTCCATTAAATGTCCGTGATGCAAGCAGATTATCTTCTTTTCTTCTTCGGCTATAAGGCCAAATACCGGATAAATCATCCCCACAAAGAAATCATCAAGAGAGTTAAAACGGCTTAAAAATTTCGCGATAAAAGGCGAGGGAACATAATGATACTCTTTAGAGGGAAAGGCGTTAGAAATGTGCCATGGCTCTGGAAGTTCGCTTCCAGGTGGTTTGCGACGCCAAAGAAAATCGCTGTATTGGATCTCTCGGGCTGTTTCCCAGAGATGATGATCATGATTTCCCGGTACATAAATTAACCCTTGAAAAAGGGCCCTTTTCACTAAAAATTCCTCTATTAAGCGCTCAAAGGCCATCGCAGCCTGGTTAAAACGCGCAAGGGCCATTTCAAGGCCATCTCCCAGCACAACCAAATATGGCCTTTTTGTTTCAGGAGAAATAAGTTCTTCCAAACAATCGGCAAATTTGGTAAGAACTGGAGACGGTTTTAAGGGGTCTATTTCATCCACCCCTGGCTTTAAGTTTGTTAAAAGACTATCTTCTTCACCGAGGTGCAAATCAGAAAGGATCAAATACCGTATTGACATGACATCCCCCTTGTTTATTTGATTATACGACCGATGAATGACAAAAAGAAAGAAAAAATCACCATAAAACAGTTAAAAGACATAAAACCGCTGGCCTCAGAACTTAAACGCATTTATCTTGAGGCCTACCAAGACGACTATCTTTATGCTTATCGTGAGCCCCAGAGAGTAAAACGCTATCTAAAGTGGCTTATAAAACACGCAGACGGGGGCTTTTGGGTAGCTTTTGTCAACGATAAACCCGTAGGCTTTATTGCCATTCAACCAGACTGTCGCTTCCACGGAGAAATCGTCCCGGAAATACACGAGCTTGTTGTTGATCCAGCCCATCAGGGCCGTGGTATAGGAAAACTCTTGATGCAAAAGGCACTAGATTTTTTGCGCAAAAAAGGCTTTTCCAGAGTGGCCCTTTGGGTAGGAGAAAGAAACGAAGACGCCAAGCGTTTTTATGAAAAACTTGGTTTTAGAGTAACCGACCGGCAAGGGGCTTGGCTGCGCATGGAAAAAGAGCTTCAAACTTCCTCTGAAAAAAGATCAAGCAGCTTGTCAAGAACAGCAAAAGCTTCTACCACGTCGGAAAGCTCTATGATTTCTTCTGGAGTATGACACCGGGCTAGTTCTCCTGGCCCAAAGACAACTGGTTCAAGACCGGCAGCGTAAAGATGCGCCGCATCAGTCCAGCTTGGCATACCTGAAAGCTCAGGCTCTTCCCCTAGTGCCTTTTGATAGGCCTCACAAATCTTTTGTACGATGGGAGACTCGGTAGAGATAGCAAAGGGCTCAGATACGTCTTTAACCACGTAATGAACATTGGGAAAATCATCTAAAATAGCTTTAATCTCAGCAATAACATCTTCGGTTTCTTGGCCGGGTAAGACCCTAAAATCAACTTCTACGATACAGCGATCTGGCACACGGAGCTCTCCATCCCCACCGCTAAATCTTTCAACATTGAACCCACCAGGACCAACCAAAGGATGCTCGGTGTAGAGAAACGAAAGCCTTTTCAGCTTGGACATCAGTTCAATAGCACGTTCAATAGCATTTTCACCATGGGGAATACAGCTTCCGTGAACAGCTTTACCCATGACTCTTATTTCAAATTCAACTGAGCCACCTTCAGCAATAGCTATTTTTAGGTCTGTTGGCTCAAGCACCACCGCATAAAGAGGGAGTTTTTCCCGGGCAAGCATGGCAGAGCCCTGGCCTTCACGTTCTTCGTCAACAACGAAGGCAAAGGTTGCCGGGATCTTTTTGCCGGCTTTTAAACGCTCCTCAAGCAGCATGAGCATTATGGCAACGCCTGCCTTGTCGTCACAAACACCTAAGCCTTCAAGCACGTCGTCTTTTATGCGCGGAGGAAATATCCCGAGCCAAGGGGGAACTGTGTCCACATGGCTCACGATAAGGAGTTGGTTAGCGGGATCTTCATTAACAATGAGGTTCCAGAATCTATCAGGGACTTCCTGTTTGCGTAAAGGAAGACCTATTTGTGAAAGGCGTCCGGTAAGATATTCAAGGATTGCCCTTTCTTCACCACTTGGGCTTGGGATAGAGGCTAGGGTAAAAATGAGTTCTTTAAATTTGTTTTTTAAGTCCATGAAAGAAGTAAAAACCTTTCGGGTAATCTTGTCAAACTGAGCTTGAGGGGTTAATTTATGTTTCGTGCGCGCCCGTAGCTCAACCGGATAGAGCGTTGGACTACGAATCCAGAGGTTGGAGGTTCGAGTCCTCCCGGGCGCGCCAATTAGTTTTTATACCTTCCCCTCGCGCACGAGGCGGGCGAAATGCTCAAAAGATCTATCCCAGGTGCGCTCAGCCTCTGGTGGAAAACAACACCCAGGAAGTTCTCTCCTTGACAGATGATACTTTAAACACTCACAACAAATACCTTTTTTAGAACAAGGCTCATAAGTACAATTACACCTGGCAAGGTTTTTTTTCTTTTGGCATTCCATCCCTTACCTCCTAAATATCAAGCTCTCGGTATTCAAGGGCGTGAGTCTGGATAAATTCACGCCTTGGTTCTACCTTTTCGCCCATAAGGGTGTTGAATAGTTCGTCTGCCATAGAAGCATCAGAGATATCAACCCTTAATAGCCTGCGGGTCTCTGGATTCATGGTGGTCTGCCATAGTTGATCCGGGTTCATCTCACCTAAGCCTTTGTAGCGCTGAATATGGAGCCCTCTGCGTCCTTCCTGGCGCACAAATTCAAGAAAGTCTCTCAAAGTTTCAAATGTTTTTTCTTCTCCGCGAGCAGTGACCTTTATGGGCTTTCCAATGTAGTCTCTTAGAACCTCATATTTTTTTCGAGCCTTTCGGTATTCATGAAAAACAGGTATCTCTGGACCAACGGTGAAGAAAAGATAAGAAAATTCTTTCGATGATACGTCAAACTCATAAGCGTCTTCCTGAGAACGACTAAGACGGATATGACCTGTGATAAAGCCTTTGTCTTTAAAAAGAGAAGCCAAATTCTCGACAAATTCTTTACTTGTAAACTGGTCAGCCCTGCTAACACCTGCACTAAGTAAAACCATAGCAGCTTCGGGCCAAACACCTTTACGTGATAGCTCTTGCAAAGCCTCTTCAAGGGCAGAAAGATCTTTGAGAAACTTTTTGGCTTCGTTTGCTGAAAAAACCCGGCCTTCTATTTCGATGGCAATATTTTTTACCGCCCTCTCAAAAAGATAGGTGTCAAGGTCCTGGTCATCTTTAAGATATGTTTCTTTTTTGCCCTCAACTACCCGATAAAGAGGCGGCTGAGCAATGTAAAGAAAACCCCTTTCTACCAGAGGGATCATCTGTCGGTAAAAGAAAGTGAGCAAAAGGGTCCTGATATGAGCGCCATCTACATCTGCGTCTGTCATAATGATAATCTTGTGATACCGACATTTATCTGGATCAAAGTCTTTCGGCCCAATGCCTGTTCCAAGGGCTGCCACTAACTGGCGGATTTCCTCAGAGGAAATCATCTTGTCAAAACGAGCTTTTTCTACATTAAGGATTTTTCCTCTAAGAGGTAAGATGGCCTGGAAACGCCGGTCGCGGCCTTGTTTGGCACTTCCACCAGCAGAATCACCCTCAACTATAAAAAGTTCGCGTTCTTCGGGATTTTTGGACTGGCATTCAGCAAGTTTACCTGCCATCATTACGTCAAGGGCTTGGCCTTTTTTGCGCACAAGTTCCCGAGCCCGTCGGGCAGCCTCCCGCGCGCGCGCAGCTTCGACAATCTTTGCCAGTATCTGGCGAATCTCTTTAGGGTGTTCTTCAAACCAGCGCGACAAACCCTCAAAAACGATTGATTCAACTAGGGGCTTAATTTCGCTATTACCAAGCTTAGTTTTGGTTTGTCCTTCGAATTGGGGCTCAGGAACCCGAACAGAAATAACTGAAGTGAGCCCCTCGCGCACATCATCGCCTTCTACTTTTATCTTCAAGGCCTTAGGCAAATTATCGTGGGTAGCAATATAGCGGTTAATAGCCTTGGTAAGGGCCGCCCGAAAGCCAACTACATGGGTTCCGCCTTCTTTGGTATTGATGTTGTTTACAAAGGAATAACACAGTTCGTTAAAACCATGGTGATACTGAAGGGCAACTTCTACCTGCACTAAGTCTTTTTCGCCAGAAATGTAAATAGGTTCTTTATGGATAACTTCACGTCGGCGGTTAAGGTATTTTACGAACTCAACGATACCGCCTTTATAATAAAATTCCTCTTTTACGCCTGCGCGTTCATCAATTAAAACAAACTTGACTGTGGGATTTAAAAAGGCAAGCTCTCTTAGCCTGTGGACAATAACCTCATACTGAAACTCAAGCTCACCAAATATCTCGGGATCGGGTTTAAAAGTGATGATAGTGCCTGTTTTATCGGTTTTTCCTACCACTTCAAGGGAAGTTATAGCTTCACCACGCTTATATTTTTGACGATAAATTTTTCCATCACGGTGCACCTCGGCCACCAACCATTCCGAAAGGGCGTTTACCACTGAAACCCCTACTCCGTGAAGCCCGCCTGAGACTTTGTAAACACTATGATCAAATTTGCCACCAGCATGAAGCCTGGTCATAACAACTTCAAGGGCGGGAATACCTTCGGTGGGGTGAATATCAATGGGAATACCGCGACCGTTATCTTCAACCGTAATAGAACCGTCTTCGTGGATGATCACTTTAATTTGGGTGCAGAAGCCTGCCAAAGCCTCGTCCACAGCATTGTCAACCACCTCCCAGAGGAGATGATGAAATCCCTCTGGGCCTGTTGAGCCAATGTACATAGCAGGCCTTATCCTTACACCCTCAAGACCTTCCAGAACTTTTATTTGTGAAGCCTGGTAATCTTCTCTTTTATTCATGGCTATACACTCGACATAGGCATTACTAGGCAAAAGAAGCCTTTATCCTCAGGGCCAGTAATTACACAGGGCGTATCTTCGTCTTTCAATGAAAATTCTACTTCCTCTGAAACCATAACATCAAGGGCATCGGTAAGATACTTGGCATTGAAGTTTAAAACAATCTCTTCGCCCTGGAAATTGATAGGTACCTTTTCTCTTCCTTCTCCCAGATCAGGATGTTGGGAGACCAAGGTCAAAATACCATCTTTTATGTGAAAAGTTACCGGACGATAACGTTCTGCCGAAATAATAGAAATGCGCTTCAAAGCCTCGAGGAGTTTTTTACGGGGAACAAGGATAAGATTTTCCCTTTCTTCTGGAATAACAGCCCGGTAGTCAGGATACTGGCCGTCTATTAAGCGGGCTGTTAGGAGCATAGCAGGTGCAGCACAAATAAGATGATTTTCTTTGATGCCTATTTGGATTATGGGGGATTCCTGGGCTATTTTCTTTATTTCCTGGGCAGCCTTTTTAGGCATAATGATCCCTGGGCTTAAATCAAGCTGCGAAACCCCTTCAATCTCGCGGTCTATCATGGCTAAACGATGACCATCAGTAGCAACCAGGCGCAGAATGTTTTCTTCTTCAAGTTTTTCAACATAAATACCCGAGAGGATAAAACGCGTTTCTTCCGTAGCTACGCAAAAAATGGTCTTGGTTATCATTTCAAGGATTATATCTCCTGGGACTTCTACCAGTTCTACGTCATCTGTATCAGGAAGGGCCGGGAAATCTTCAGCCGGAAGGCAGGCAAGTCTGAAAAAGATGTCATCATCAAGGGGAGAGGTAATTTTTAGCCAGTTATTTTCTTCTTCTAAAACAAGTCTTTCATGGGGGAAATCTTTTACTATTTCGTAAAATTTGCGGGCAGGAATGGCTAATTCACCGGGTTTTTCTATTTCAGCTTCAAAATATGACTTAAAACCCAGTTCAAGGTCAGTAGCAGCTACTTCAATACCTTCATCAAGGGCCTTAAAAAGTACCGTTGATAAAATGGCCATGCTTGATTTGCGGTCTGCGATCCCTTGTACTTTTGAGAGCACTTTTAGGAGTGGTTCCTTTTCAACTATCAGCTTCATTTTTTACTCCTATGTATTAATTTTTTAAAAGATAGAAGTTATAAAAACGGTTTAAATTGTCAAAAATGTGTCCAGAGCTAGATATTTTAAGGAAAATGACCTGTTGAAATGTTTGTTGAAAATTTTTGGTAAAAAATATTAACACTTTTTTCAACACCTTTTTGACAACTTTTTTAACATCAAATTTAGGCCTGAGGCCTTTCTTTAAATAACATGAAAACAGCTAAAAAAGAAAAGATTTTCCTGCATATTTGTTGTGGGCCATGTACTCTTTATCCCTTAAAAAAATTACGGGAAGAAGGCTATGATGTAATTGGCTATTTTTATAATCCCAATATACACCCTTTTCGAGAATTTCGGAGAAGAATAAAGGCTTTAACTCAAGTTTCTGAGCAAAAGAAACTACCCGTAATCTTTGAAAAAGAATATAGGCTTAAGGAATTTTTAAGAAAAGTTATCTATCGAGAAAATAAAAGATGTGAAGTCTGTTATTTAATGAGGCTTGAGCAATCTGTGAAAAAGGCAATATCAGAAGATGCCGATGCCTTTACCACCACCCTTCTTTATAGCCGCTATCAACCTCATAAACTGATAAAAGAAATTGCCGAAGACCTTTCATTTCGTTACAAGATTCCCTTTCTTTACCGTGATTTTCGAGAAGGCTGGGAAGAAGGCCAAAAAGAAGCGAAAGCCCTTGATATCTACCGTCAGCCTTATTGTGGTTGTATCTTTAGTGAGCAGGAACGCTACGACAAAAAATTAAGAAAAAAATACACAGCAAGGAAAAAGGAGGATAAAAATGAATCCTCTTGAGGATTTAGGCAAAACTTTGTTGATTCTTGGCCTTTTTATGGTCCTGATAGGGGTTTTCTTGGTTTTTGGGAGCAAGATACCTTTTCTTGGCAAGCTCCCTGGAGATATCGTTATCAAGCGCGAAAACTTTACTTTTTATTTTCCGTTAGGGACTTGTATACTGCTGAGTGTGCTTCTCAGCCTTCTTTTTTCGCTGATTTTTCGGAAGTGATCAGTTTTCTAAATCCTTTAGAATCATGAGTTTTTCTTCGGCTTTTAAGGCCCAGCGCGACTCCGGTGCTAGCTGGAGGATGGATTCCCATACTTTTTTGGCTTTTTCTTCTTCACCAAGCCGCAAGTACACCAAGCCTAGGTAATAACGAGCTGCCATGTCTTGGCGGTTAAAGCGTACTGCTCTTCGAAAATCAAGCCGTGCTTGTTCATATCGGCCTTCTTCAAAGGCGATGAGCCCTCGATAAAAATAAGCTGTAGCATAGCGAGGATTATATTGTATGGCTTGGTTTAAATAAGAGAAGGCCTTTTTACGGTCGCCGAGCTTGTAATAAGCCCAGGCAAGATTCGTATAAGCAATAAAAGGCCTTTGATAAAAGGGATTTTTTAGGGCCTTTTCAAAGGAAGTAATGGCCTTTTTTATTTCTCCCTTGAGAAGATAAAGAGATCCTAAATTGTTAAGCACTTCTGGATTATCTGGTGCCAATTCAAGGGCTTTTTTAAAATTTGTTTCTGCCTTATCAAAATCGCCTTTGTCCATGTAAATGAGGCCTATGAGGTTATATACCTCCGGGTCTTTAGGATAGACTTTCTGTGCTTGATAGGCCTCTTTTAACGCTTCTGCTAAGCGACCTTCGTGATAATAGATAGCTGCCCGTTCAAGATAAATGTCTGCTTTTTCTTTGTAAAAGCTAGGTGGTGGCTCCACACTCTGACAGGAAGCCACCACCAGCAACATAGCCAAAAGTAAGAAAGCTTTAGATGACTTTGTTAAGGGCATATTCGATAATTCCTTGGGCGCCGCCTTCTAATAATTTTGGAACTAACTCCCTAACTACATCTTCGGCAACAACGGTTTCTATAGCAAACCAGTCGGATTCATAAAGAGGAGAAATAGTAGGGGCATTTAGGCTTGGAAGAATACTCACTATCTTTTCAAGGTTTTCTTTAGCAACGTTCATCTTCAAGCCAACAAGTCTGTGAGCCCGAAGAGCACCCTTAAGCATCACGGCAAGTTGTTCTATTTTTTTGCGTTTCCAGGGATCAGCCCAGGACTTTTCGTTTGCAATTAAATGCGGGGTGCTTTGCATGAGTTCGTGGATAATTTTTAACCCGTGGGCCTTGATAGTGGTCCCTGTTTCAGTAACTTCTACAATGGCGTCAGCAAGGCCCTGAACTACCTTAGCTTCGGTTGCGCCCCAGGAAAATTCTACCTGGACATTTATGCCGCGTTCGGAAAAATAGCGTTTGGTGAAATTGACGAGCTCGGTTGCGATTTTTTTGCCCTCAAGGTCTTCGAGTTTTTGAATGTTTGAGTCTGCAGGAACGGCAAGCACCCACCTTGCAGGACGTTTACTCACCTTGGAATAGACGAGCTCGGTCACGTAGTGGACTTTAGAGTCATTTTCAAGAATCCAGTCTTTTCCGGTAATACCACAGTCGAGAATGCCTTGTTCTACGTAGCGGCTCATTTCCTGGGCACGGCAAATAGCACATTCTATCTCTTCGTCGTCTATTTCTGGAAAATAACTGCGATGATGCACGTTGATGCGCCAACCGGATTTTTCAAAAAGTTCAATAGTTGCCTTCTCGAGACTTCCTTTGGGAATGCCTAGTTTAAGCTTTTTTTCCATAAACCACCTCTGGATCGAAAATTTTTTCTTGGTCAATGATCAATTTACCGTTTTCTAAACGGCGGTAAAAACAGCTTCGATAACCTTTGTGGCAGGCTGCGCCGCCGAGCTGTTCTACTTTAAGCAAAATGGTATCTTTATCGCAATCAAGGCGTATTTCCTTAACCAATTGCACATGACCTGAGGACTCACCTTTTAGCCAGATCTTTTGGCGACTACGGCTAAAGTAATGGGCCTTTTTTGTCTCAACGGTTTTTTCCCAGGCCTCTTCGTTCATGTAAGCAAGCATCAGCACTTCGCCGGTAGCAAAATCCTGTGCAATAACAGGAATAAGGCCACCGGTTTTTTCAAAATCTGGTTTTTCCATAGGGCCTCCTTTAAGTGCTTGCTTAGTATAACGGCGGACTATGAACAATAAAGAGCTTAAGAGGGGAATTTCCTGTATTTTTTACGCCGTGTTCGTCTCTTGCAGGCACAAAAACATAATCACCTGGTTTTATTTTTTCCCATTTCCCGTTAACAAAAGCTTCCCCTTCGCCTTCTAGAACAAAAATAGAATCAATTTGTGGATCATGAATATGCCGTGCGATTTCAACATCAGGTTCGAGGAGGAGCAGGCAAACACTGATTCTGTCTGTTTTTTCCGCATTTATAAGGGGTGCCCATTTTACTCCGTCAAATTTTGGATGAGGCACAAAGGTTATATCGTCCTTAGGAAAAAAATATGCCATAAGACTCTCCTCCTTTGAATTTTTCTTTTCAATAATAACTTTTTAAAAAGCTAGCAAAAGTTATAAATCTGTTAAAAAGAGGTAAAATTGCTTTAAACATGCTAAACCTGGCTTAACAATGTCAAAGCTTATTTTTAAAACTATCATTTTATGGATATTGATAGCTATTTTTGCGGTACTAAACGGAATCTTACGGGAAAAATTGTTTGTTTCTTTGATGGGCATAAAAATCGCCCTTCCTTTAAGTGGATTGACTTTATCTTCAATAATCGCGACCATTGTATGGTTTTTTCTTCCGAAAATGGGGTTATCTAGAAGGATTGACTTCATTTTAGTTGGCGTTCTTTTGGTATTTTTTACTTTAATCTTCGAATTTTTGTTTGGTTATTTCGTGATAGGCAAAAACTTTTCTGAATTGCTTGAAGTTTTTGATATAAAAAACGGAAATCTTTTTCTTTTGGTACTTTTAGTAATTGGTTTTTCGCCTTGGGTGTGTGCCAAAATAAAATATGGAGATCTTTGAAAAATGGGAACGGATCCATGCGATTGTGCTTGCAAAATTGTTCTCGGAAATTTTTCAAAGGTCTCCACATGGTCTTTAAAAAAGGTCTGGAGGGAATATGAAAATTTATGGCATTATTCCTGCTCGCTATGGTTCTACCCGCTTTCCGGGAAAACCCTTAGCGCTTCTTGCTGGAAAGCCCATGATCCAGCATGTTTACGAACAGGCCAAAAAGTGTCCCCTACTTGAAAAAATTGTAGTTGCTACAGATGATGAGCGCATAAAAAAGGCTGTTGAAGAAGTCGGGGGCATTGCGCTTATGACTAGTCCTCATCACGCTTGTGGTACCGAGCGCATTGCTGAAGCCGCAGAAATTTTAAGGCTCGCCCCAGATGACATAGTTGTGAATATCCAGGGAGATCAGCCGCTTCTGGAACCGGCTGTTATCGATGAATTGGTAAAGCCTCTTCTTTTAAAAACTCATATTCCCATGGCTACTGTAGCAGTGCCTATTACCCGTGAAGAAGAAAAAAAAGACCCTAACAGGGTCAAAGTGGTAATTAATAAAGAAGGCCTTGCCCTTTATTTTTCCCGCTCTCTGATCCCTTTTCACCGCCCCCCTGGCAAGAGTCCCAAATACTTAAGACACATAGGGATATATGCTTATCGCAGGGAATTTTTGGATACCTTTGTAAGGCTTGAACCAGGAGAACTGGAAATAGCAGAGAAACTCGAACAGTTACGCGCTTTGGAATACGGCTTTCCTATCGCGGTTTCTATTACCAAATATGAGTGTCCAGAGGTTGATACCGAAGAAGATCTTAAAAAAGTAGCAAAAATGCTTGAGGGTTAAAATAAAAAAGGCCCCGTAAGGGGCCTTAATGTTCATGTAAAAGATAGGAATTAGTCTTCTACAACGGTAACGTTTGCAGCTTGTTCTCCTTTGGGGCCTTGAGTAATTTCGAACTCAACAGTTTGCCCTTCTTGGAGGGTTTTAAAACCGTTCATCTGGATGGCGGAAAAGTGGACGAATACGTCGCCACCGTCATCCCTGGAAATGAAACCATAGCCCTTCTTTTCATCAAACCATTTAACCTTACCTCTAACCATGTTACCAAAATCCTCCTGTAAATTTAATACTTAATGGCATTATACAAAAACGAAAAATAAAGTAAAGCAAAAATTAAAAATTTTCTTAAATTTTGCTAAACTTTTCTAAGTAAAGCATAAATGAAAGGAAAATGATAAAAAACTGTGTGAGACCTTTGCAAAATTGTCGAGAGCAGTATTGCAAGCCAAGCGCAGGGGGATTCGTTCTTTTTTCGCAACGAAAAATAGGAACGGATTTTAGTTTGGTCACGGCATACCGTGCTCCTACAAGAGCAAAATGGTGGCAGTCTAGAAAACTAAAGGGTGCTTTTACTTTTAGCACCTGAAGAATCCACAGACAGGTCGGTGGATTCTTTGTTTCGCTCAGAATGACGTCTTCGCCCGTGGTTTAGGACTTCGACTCAGAGTAGGCTTTTCACTTTATCTAGTAAAAATTAGTAAATAGCCCTGACAAAATTCCTAACTAAATTAGGATAGTTTTGGGTGTAAAAGTCTCATAGGAGGGTAAAATGGCTTATATAAAAGATTTAGGGGAAATTTATTTGGCCAAAAATTACAAACGTTTTCCTGTAGCCTTTGTAAAAGGAAAAGGCACACGGCTTTTTGATGAGGAGGGAAACGAATATCTCGATTTTTGCGCAGGCATTGCCGTTTGCGCCCTTGGCCATGCACCAGATGAACTGAGTAAAGCCATATGTGAGCAGGCGCAAAAACTGATCCATGTTTCCAATCTTTACTGGACTGAGCCCCAGGCAAAGCTTGCCCGTCTTCTCTGTGAGCACTCTTTTGGAGAAAGGGTATTTTTTTGTAACAGCGGGGCTGAAGCCGTGGAAGCAGCCCTTAAACTTGCCAGACGTTACGCCTGGAAAAACTTTGGCCCAGAAAAAAACGAAATCATCGCCCTTGAAAACTCCTTTCACGGTCGCACATACGGAGCACTTTCTGCCACTGGTCAACCTGTTTACTGGCAAGGTTTTGAACCCATTGTGCCAGGTTTTAAGCACATCCCTCCAAACGATATCAAGGCCTTAGAAGAGGCTTTTTCCCAAAAGACCTGCGCCATTATCCTTGAGCCCATTTTGGGCGAAGGCGGGGTTATTCCCTTGAGCGACGAATTTGTGCAGGAAGCCCGAAAGCTTGCTGATAAATACCAAGCTCTTCTTATTTTTGACGAAATTCAGACTGGCATAGGCCGCACGGGAAAACTTTTTGCCTACGAATGGACAAGTGTTGTCCCTGATGTCATGTGTCTTGCCAAGGGTCTTGCAGGGGGTATGCCCCTTGGAGCCATTGTTGCTACCGAAAAAGTGATGGAAGCCCTTGAGCCAGGCACCCATGCCTCAACCTTTGGTGGAAACCCGGTAAGCTGTGCCGCAGCCCTTGTGGTGCTTGAAAAAGTACTGGCAAACGGCTTTCTTGAAGAAGTCACTTTAAAAGGTAAGGCACTTTTCCAGAAACTCGAGAACCTTGCCGAAAAATATCCTGAAAAAATCGCGCAAGTAAGGGGAAAAGGCCTGATGCAGGGCCTTGAGTTAAAAATTTCGGCAACTCCGGTGGCAAATTTTCTTTTTGAACAAAAGAAAATTCTTCTTACGGTCATTAAAGACCGGGTGCTCAGGTTTACACCACCGCTGGTGGTGGCCTATCGCGAGATAGACGCCTTAGCAGAAGCCCTTGAAGAGGCTTTGCAATCTGTTAGTCTATAAAAAAACTCAAATTAAAATTTTTCTAAGGAGGGAGTTATGCTAAGTGAAAAGATGGAAAAGGCCTTTAACGAGCAATTAAAATGGGAATTTTATTCTGCCTATCTTTATCTTGCTATGGCGGCTTATTTTGACAGCATTAACCTGCCGGGTTTTGCCAAGTGGATGAAGGCCCAGGCTATCGAAGAATCCGTTCACGCCATGAAATTTTATAACTACATTAACGAACGGGGCGGCCGTGTTGAGCTCCATGAGATAGAAAAACCGCCTGTTGAGTGGGAATCCCCCCTTGCCGTGATGGAATTTGCCTTGGCCCACGAGCAGGAAGTTACCAGACGTATTAACAACCTTATGAATCTCGCCCTTGAAGAGAAAGACCACGCCTCTCAAATTTTTCTCCAGTGGTTTGTTACCGAGCAGGTAGAAGAAGAAGACTCTTTTGGAAGCATTGTTGATCAAATGCGTTTGGTTAAGAATTCTCCTGAGGCCCTTTTCATGATGGACAGAGAGCTTGGCTCCCGAAACATTGATTTCACCGCCCTTTCACAGGAAACGCAATAGTTGCTTGACCAGCCCCTGGCCTTTTGGTATTTCTCTGGAGAGCCAGGGGCTGTTATGGAATTTCGTAAAAAACATATCCTTGATATCGCCAGTCTTGCGCCTGAAGAAATTACTTTTATTCTTGATACCGCAGAGGCCCTAAAAGAAGTTCTAGAACGCCCGATTCCCAAGGTTCCAACCCTTCGCGGAAAAATCGTCGCACACCTTTTTTTTGAACCTAGCACCCGCACCCGATTATCCTTTGAGCGCGCGGCTAAGACCCTTTCTGCGGATATTTTTAATTTTACCGCCCGGATGAGCAGCGTTGAAAAAGGAGAGTCCCTTCTTGATACCGTACTAAATATTAAGGCTATGGGGGCCGATCTCTTTGTCATCAGGCATCCCAACGCAGGTGCCCCGCATTTTATTGCCGAAAACATAAAAACACGTGTTATCAATGCCGGTGACGGCTTTAACGCCCATCCAACCCAGGCCCTTTTGGATCTCCTTACCGTGCGGGAAAAAAAGGGCGACTTTAAAGGCCTTAAGGTAGCTATCATAGGCGATATAAGACATAGCCGGGTGGCGCACTCAGATATCGTTGCTTTTCGCAAAATGGGGGCCGAAGTCTTTGTCTCAGGCCCTGCCACCATGCTTCCACCAGAAAGAGAAGCCCTGGGGGCCAGGGTTTGTTACCAATTAGAAGAAGCCCTTAAAGATGCCGATGTAGTCATGGCCCTTAGGGTGCAAAAAGAACGACATGGCCGTGCTTTGTTTCCATCGGTGCGGGAGTATGCCCGCTATTTTGGTATCAACCAGGAAAGACTATCCCTTGCCAAAGAAGACTGTCTTCTTATGCATCCAGGCCCTATTAACTGGGGGGTAGAGCTTAGTCCAGAGCTAGAAAACGACCCACGAAGCGTTATCCTCACGCAGGTTACCAACGGGGTTGCCGTGCGCATGGCCCTTTTAGTGCTTCTTTTAGGGGGTGAATAGTGAAGCTTTTACTCAAAGGCGGAAGAATCATTGACCCTTCCCAAAAAATTGATTTAAACGGCGACCTATTAATAGCAGAAGGAAAAATTAAAGAAATTGCCCCAGAGATTCACGCTGAAAGCGCGAAAATTATAAATTGCCAGGGCCTGATCGTTTGTCCGGGCTTGATAGATATGCACGTTCACCTGCGCGAGCCAGGTGAGGAATGGAAGGAGACCATTGCCACCGGGACTCTTTCCGCAGTGGCAGGGGGTTTTTGTGCGGTGGCTTGCATGCCTAATACCAAACCCCCCAATGATAACGCTGAGGTAACGCGCTTTATCCTGAAAAAAGCGGCTGAAGCAAACCTTGCCAGGGTCTTTCCAGTGGCCTGTATCACCAAGGCCCAAAAGGGTGAAGAACTTACTGAGTTTGGCGAGCTAAAAGACGCAGGAGCTGTAGCTCTTTCTGATGATGGTTATCCCGTGCCCGATGCGGGGCTTATGCGTCTTGCCCTTGAGTATGCCAAAAACTTTGATCTGCCCATAATTTCCCACTCGGAAGAGCTTTCCCTTTCCCAGGGGGGCCATGTAAACGAAGGCCTTGCCTCGGCAAAGCTTGGCTTAAAAGGCATTCCGCGGGAAGGCGAAGCTATAGCCATTTTTCGTGAGGTAATGCTTGCTAAACTTACGGGCTATCCTGTGCACATTGCCCATGTCTCTACCAGACTCGGTGTAGAAATTATCAGGGCCGCAAAGGCCCAAGGCATTCCCGTTACCGCAGAGACTGCGCCGCATTATTTTTCCCTTACTGAAGAAGCCACTTTTGGCTACCGCACTAACGCCAAGGTAAATCCACCCCTTAGGACTGACGAAGACCGAGAGGCCATTTGCCAGGCCTTAGCTGATGGAACTATCGACGCCATTGCCACAGACCATGCGCCCCATAGCCCGCTTGAAAAAGTTTGCGAGTTTGAAAAAGCAGCCTGCGGTCTCATCGGCCTTGAGACTGCCTTGCCCCTTGCGCTCCGCCTGGTACGCGAAAAGGTATTTTCCCTTTCGCGCATGATTGAACTTATGTCCCTAAATCCCGCACGTATTTTAAAAATTTCTGGTGGGACCCTTAAGCCAGAAGCACCAGCTGATGTAACGGTTTTTGATCCAGAAAAACGCTGGGTAGTAACCGAAGACGCCCTTCATTCAAAGAGCAAAAACTCGCCCTTTTTGGGCTGGGAAATGCAGGGTCAGGCCTTGCTTACCATAGTGGCCGGTGAAATAAAATTTTCGCGGCTAAATTAGATTCCATTGCCAGAATTCATTCCCATTTTTCGTTCCGAAAAATAGAAGGATCCTTTTTGCTGCAACAAGATCTTTTTCAGTTCATTTCCGTAATAAGGATCGCTTGAAAATTGACAAAGCCGTTGTTAATTTTCAAGCAATGTACAAAAAACGTTTTCTTGCGGAACGCATCAAAAAGGCTCTTCGGTATTTCCCCGTGGTTGCTGTAGTTGGAGCGCGGCAAACGGGAAAGTCCACTCTTGTGCAACACGAGTTTCCTGAACGAAAATATTTTTCGTTGGATTCTCCTGAAATAAGACAAGTGGTTGAAACGGAACCTTATGGATTTCTTTCTGCACAAAAAGGCCCTTGGACTCTTGATGAAGTTCAGAAAGTTCCAGCGGTTTTTGAAACCCTTAAAGTCATGGTTGATAAAGACCGAGAACCTGGACGCTTTTTGCTTACAGGTTCTGCCAATTTCCTTCTTTTGAAGAAGGTTTCCGAAACCCTTGCCGGGAGAATAGCTATTTTTGAATTATCGGGTTTTATGCTTGCTGAGGTTGAAGAATATTCTCCTCCTGAGTTTTTGAAAAATTGTTTGGTAGAGACAAAACTGCCTTCGTTAGAAGAGCCACCATCTAAACCTCCCCTTGAGAGCTTGATTAAAAGAGGAAGTCTTCCTCCGGCAGTTCTCATGGGAGATGATGAATTACGTCTTCTATGGTTCGAAAACTACATAGCTACTTATCTTGAAAGAGATTTACGAGATATATCACAGGTGGCTTCGTTAGGTGATTTTCGCAGACTTATGGGGCTTGCGGCTTTGAGGACTGCCCAGGTCCTTAACATCTCAGAATTGGCAAGGGATGCAGGTATTGCTCCTTCTACAGCCCGAAATTATCTTCAACTCCTTGAAATTTCTTATCAAATAAGGAGGCTTCCTCCTTATTTCACCCATCTTGGTAAAAGATTGACTAAATCTCCAAAGCTTCATTTTAGAGACACAGGCGTTGCTTTAAGCCTTTCGGGGATAATGCCTCAAGTCAGTAGGTTAACACTGCATCCTTACTATGCAGCCCTCGTGGAAACTTTTCTAGTTGAAGAGATTGCAAAGTATTTTTTGGTATTTGAGCCTCAGGTGCGCATTTATTATTATCGAACCCTTGCAGGAGCAGAAGTAGACCTAGTGGTCGAATTCGGTGAAAGGTTACTTCCCATAGAGATTAAGGCTTCGTCAACGGTATCTTTGAAAAAACTCGCTGGATTAAAACAATTTCTCAAAGATTTCGAAAAAAGAGCGCCTTTTGGCCTGGTTTTATACCTGGGAGAAGAAATTTTTCAGCCAGCTTCTAATATTCTGGTAGTTCCCTGGCATTATGTAATCTAATTTCCACAAGAAAGATAAGCAGCGTAGAAGGAATCCTGAATTAAAACATGCCCCTGTCAAAATTTGACACTTAGTTTAGAATTTAGCATATGGCCAAGCTGACCCCCATGTTTCGTCAATATCTCGAGATCAAAGAGCGCTACCCTGATGCTATTTTGTTTTTTCGCCTTGGGGATTTTTACGAGATGTTCTTTGACGATGCGGTGCTTGCCTCTCGCATCCTTGACATCACCCTTACCTCGCGCGACAAGGGTACCAAAGAAAAAGTCCCCATGTGTGGGGTGCCAGCGGCCAACGCCACCCCTTATATCAACCGCTTAGTGGAGGCCGGCTACAAAGTCGCTATATGTGAACAAGTGGAAGATCCAAAACAGGCCAAGGGGCTTGTGCGCCGCGAAGTCGTGCGTGTGATAACCCCAGGCCTTAATCTTTGCGGCGATTTCTGTGCAGCAAAAGAACATCTCTTCTTACTTTGTGTCTTTCCCGGTAAGAAATACGGTCTTTCTTACCTTGATTTAACCACCGGAGATTTTCGTGCCACCGAGCTCTTTGAAGAAGAACTTTTAAACGAAATCGCACGCCTTGAGCCCAAAGAGATCCTGCTACCCGAGGAACTAAAAGACTCTCAGTTAGTCTTGCGGATAAAAGAGATTTTGCCCCAGGTTTTTTTTAGTTTTCGCAATTTTTTGAGAGCAGCACGTCAGGCAGAAGAATTTTTGAAGGAATCTTTTAACGTGGCAGACCTTGCGGGATTCGGGCTCTCAGGAGCACCTTTTGCCATTCAGGCTTCAGCGGCACTTCTTGATTATGTTTTTGAAACCCAAAAAGAAAAGGCTTCGCACTTAACCCCCCCAAGGTTTTACTATCTTTCGTCTTTTCTGGTGCTTGACGAAAGCACCAAACGCAATCTTGAAATCCTGCGCAACAATCTTGATGGAAGTATAAAGGGAAGCCTTCTTGCAGTGCTTGATAAGACAGAGACCTCCATGGGGGGAAGACTCCTTAAGGAATGGCTTGTTTACCCCCTTCGCGATATAGAGGCCATTGAGGCCAGACTTCAGGCGGTGGCCTATTTTGTGGAAGATCACGGTCTGCGTAAAGAGTTGCGGGAGCTTGTGGCCAGGGTCTCAGACGTAGAACGCCTGGTTAGCCGGGCTGCCATGGGGCTTGCCAATCCCCGTGATCTGGTAGCGTTAAAAGAATCTCTCAAAGTTCTTCCCAAAGTTAAGGAATTAATTCCCCAAAAAGTATCTCCTTTGCTTGATGAGATATATGCTAATCTGGCTATTCCACAAGCGTTCGTTTCAAAAATTGAAAAAAACCTTATAGACGATCCCCCGGTTAATTTCCGTGAGGGCGGTTTTATTCGAGAGGGAGTCCATCAGGAACTAGATGAACTAAGAGGCTTAAAGACCGATGGCCTGAGTTATCTGGCCCAGCTTGAGGCCCGTGAGCGTGCCCGCACAGGGATCCCCAATCTCAAAATCGGATACAACCGCATCTTTGGCTATTACATCGAGGTTTCTAAAAGCCACCTAAGCAAAGTGCCAGAAGAGTACATTCGCAAACAAACGCTTGTTGGCGCAGAGCGCTTTATTACCCCTGAGTTAAAAGAATTCGAAGCTAAGGTGCTTTCCGCAGACGAGCGCATTAAGGAAATAGAGCTTGAGCTTTTCTTGGCCCTGCGCCAGGAAGTGGCTGACCAGGCACAAGTGATTAAGAACATTGCAAGGGCACTTGCCACTTTAGACGTGCTACTTTCCTTGGCAGAGGTTTCTGTGGAAAACCAATACGTGCGCCCCAAGCTTGTGCCAGAGCCTGTTATTGAAATCAAAGAAGGTCGCCATCCTGTGGTAGAAAAGGCCCTTCCTTCAGGGACTTTTGTCCCAAACAGTGTAAGGCTTGACCTTGAAGAAAACACCGTTCTCATCATTACCGGGCCAAACATGGCAGGAAAATCGACGATCCTGCGCCAGACGGCCTTGATCACCCTTCTGGCGCACATTGGTTCTTTTGTGCCTGCGGAAGAGGCCTGTATCGGGCTTTGTGATCGCATTTTTTCCCGTATCGGGGCTTCAGACCAACTCTCTCGTGGCCGCAGCACTTTTATGGTGGAAATGGCTGAGTGTGCTAATATCTTGCATCAGGCCACTTCCCGAAGCCTGGTGATCCTTGATGAAATTGGCCGTGGCACCAGCACCTTCGACGGCCTGGCAATTGCCTGGGCCGTGGCAGAATTTTTGCAAAAGAAGCAGGTGATGACGCTTTTTGCCACTCATTATCACGAATTGACAGAGCTTGCGGCTGAGTATCCAGGGATAAAAAACTTCAACGTGGCGGTAAAAGACTTTGAAGACCAAATAGTTTTTTTGTATCGCTTGCTTCCTGGTCCTGCCAGCGAGTCTTATGGGATCCAAGTGGCTGCCCTGGCAGGGCTTCCCAAAGAAGTAGTGGAAAGGGCCAAGGAGATTTTAGCCACCCTTGAGAAAGGCTCTGCCCCGAGGATTAGGCATACTAAAAAGCAACAAAAAAGCCTGTTTGCTATGGATGACATCTTAAAGCATCAGCTCCTTGCTTTAAATCCTGATAAGCTAACTCCTCTTGAGGCCCTGCAAAAACTTTACGAGCTACGCGCCCTGGCGGAGAAGTCCTGATGAGTCTTTTCGTCAAAAATTTGACAGCAAGGCTCCTTTTTTTGACCTTTATCTGGTGGAGTTTTTTATCCTTCGCCAGCGGGCAAGAAGCTGTAGCCGCTTCCCGGGCAGAGAAGGCCTACCAGCATGCTGAAGCCACGTTAAAAAAGTTTGCCAGGTCAAAAAAAATCAAATATCGCCGCTACTGGCTGGAGATTATTAGCAAGTTTAAAAGTATTTATTTACGTTACCCTGAAAGCGCGGTTGCTCCCAAGGCCCTTTATCGTACCGGGCGTCTTTACGAAGAACTATACGGTTATTCAGGAAAACGAAAAGACTTGATTCAGGCGGTAAGGTATTACCGTTTGTTATGGGAAAGATACCCTGAAAGCCCCCAGGCGAAACTAGCCCTTAAGAGAGCGGTAGTCATTTATGAGAAAAAATTTAAAGATCCAGTCACAGCCCTAGCACTTAAAAAGGAGCTTAAAAAGCTTGCCAGTGTTTCACGTGAAACAAAAAGAAAAGCTTCGGCGCAAAAGGTCCAAAAACCTGCAAAGCAAGAGACACCTGCGAAAAACGAAAGCACAAAAGTTTTGGCTTTTAAACTAGGTGGCACGGTAAAGCAGGTACGCTACTGGTCTGGCAAAGACTACAGCCGCGTGGTGGTGGATCTTACCCGAAACGTAAAATATAAGCCCCATGTTTTAAAGGCTCATGCAGGTAAGCCGCCTCGTCTTTACGTAGATATTCGTCCGGCAAAAATCTCCCCTTATGTAAAGCCAGCGATCCCTATTCAGGATGGCCTTTTAAAACAGGTTCGCCTGGGCCAATATCGCAGAGACACCGTGCGGGTGGTTTTGGATTTGGCAAGTCTCACGGACTATCGAGTTTTTTTTCTTAATTCGCCCCCGCGCCTGGTTATTGATCTTGTCGGACATCCCGCCAAAAAGAAGGGTTGTCCGCCGCCTCCTAAAATAATAAACGGTGATATTTCGCTTGCGCAGCAGTTAGGGCTCTGTATTAACCGCATAGTGATTGACCCTGGCCATGGTGGTAAAGACCCTGGTTGCCGCAGGGGGCGCCTTAAGGAAAAACACATTGTGCTTGAAGTTAGCAAAAGACTTGCTGCTAAACTAAAAAAGCGCCTGGGTTGTGAAGTTGTTCTTACGCGCAACCGGGACGTTTTCATCCCCCTTGAACAACGTACTGCTATTGCCAATATGAAAGGCGCTGACCTTTTCATTTCGGTACATGTAAATAGTTCTCCCAATCGCCGTGCTTACGGCCTAGAGACTTACTATCTCAATTTTGCAAGCGACGAAGAAGCCATGCGCGTAGCCGCGCTTGAAAATGCGGCCTCTACCCATTCCATGAGTGAACTCCAGGATCTTTTGAAGGGTATTTTACTAAACACCAAGCTTGAGGAGTCCCAGCGCCTGGCAGAGGCGGTTCAAAAAAATCTCGTTTCGTGCGTGAAAAAACGTTACCGCTATGTGAAAGACCGAGGCGTGCGCACGGCACCTTTTATCGTTTTGATAGGCACACGCATGCCCGCTGTGCTGGTGGAAATAGGCTTTGTCAGCAACAAAATGGAATATCGGCGCCTCCAAAGCCCGAAATATTTAGACCTCGTGGCAGATGGCATAGCCAGAGGCATTGAAGAGTACGTACGCCAAATGAAAATAGCTGCTACGCCGTAGTGTATTCCTCAAGAAGCTTCACCATGCGTTCTACTTCTTTTTCAAGGGCTGGGGTGATTAAAAACTCCGGATAACTGGGAAAGCCACAGGCCTCCAGGGCTTCTTTGGGGATTTCGTAAAGATAGGGCTCTTCTTCGCCGTATCCTAGAAGATGGCAGATATAGTCTGCTGCTGCCACGGTTGTTATAACATGCTGCATTTTGGGATGCAGCTTTTTAAGCCTGGCAAAATCGCCAAAATGATGCAAAGAAACCGTTTGCGAAATCTCTTCAGGGATCTGCCAGATGTAACAAAGCACCGCCCCAATCACCGCGTGATTAAATCCGGTTTTTTGTTCCTCCAAAATCAGGGGCGGGGGTTCTTCTTCGGCATCATTAAGGGAGAAGCCTCCCAGTTCTTCGCTGTTTTCAAAGTAAGGCAGGAAAAATTTGCCAACATCATGCATAAGGCCAGCCGTGAGCACTAACCCAGGATGGTCTTCAAATTTTTTGGCGATCTCTCCCGCTGCTACAGAAACGGCCGCGGAATGAAGCCAAATCTTCCGTATTTCTTCTTGGGAGAGAGGAGAGTGTTTGCTAACAGCTTGTTCAAGCATCAGTTGAAAAAGCAGATTACGCACTTGATTGAATCCTAAATAAAGAATAGCCCGGTGAATAGAGTGTATTTTTTTGCCAGAGGTGGGGCGAAAATAAGCTGAGTTCACCAGGGCCAGCAGTCTTCCTGAGATTATCGGATCTGTTGAGGCAAGAGCTGCCACTTTGCGAGAATCAACATAGGGATCGCGAAGCATTTCAGCAAGCTGCATAGCAGCTCCAGAGGGTAAAGGAAAACGCTTAAGCTCCTGGTAAAGAAAGTCTTTTTGGGCAGTATTCAGTTCGCGCGTAGTTTTTACCCTATGTTTGGCCAAAGAGTAAATTTTACGGCTCTTTTTTTTGTGGAGAATGCTTCGGTAGTAGATTTTATTGGCGCGTACCTCTGGGGGCAGCGGGTCTTTTTTCTTGCTACTTTTTTTGGTTTCAAGTTCTATTACTTCAACAGGAGCAGCTTGCCGCCTTAAAAATAATAGGCCGGCTAGTAAAAGCACTATTGTAGCTAGTATTAAATATGGATAAAGCATATTATTTCCTCAGACCTTGTGTTAAATATTATCGGAAAAAATAATCAAGTCTTGAAAACGTTTGAGAGACCTTTGCAAAATTGTCACGGTCCTGGCTCGGACCTTTAACAGGTGTTTTGCAAAGTTCTCTTCAAAACTTACTTGTCAGGGAAAAAATTATTTACTAATTTCCTAGGCAATGAAGGCCTTGCTTGTCATCGACATGATAAATGATTTTTTGGCGCCTGAAGGAGCGCTTTTCTGTGGGGAAGCAGTGCGTGCGATTATCCCGCCACTAAAAGAAAAGCTTGCACGATTCAGAAAAGAAAATCTACCCGTTATTTATCTTTGCGATCAGCATAGCCCGAATGATGAAGAGTTTTCCGCCTTCCCTGTGCATGCTGTGGCTGGTTCCTGGGGTGCTGAGATAATTCCAGAGCTTTTGCCCCTTGAGCACGAAGTGATTGTTCCCAAGACGCGTTTTAGCGGGTTTTTCCGTACCCGGCTCGAAGAAGTTCTTAGGGAAAAGGGCGTTGATACTGTTTGTCTTACAGGGGTATGCACCAGTATTTGTGTGATGGATACCGCAGCAGATGCCTTTTTTCGAAATTTCAAAATAATTGTTTATAAAGACTGCGTTGGCGATTTCGATGAGGAGATGCATCGCTTTGCCCTAAAACGCATGGAACGGATCTACAAAGCAGAAATCCTATGAGCGTAAAAACTTCCCCGTTGTTCACAGACCTTTATGAACTCACCATGGCCGCGGTTTACTTTGAGCGCGAAATGTTTGCGCCGGCAACTTTTTCTTTTTTCGTGCGCAGTTACCCTTCAAACTGGCGCTTTTTTATTTTTTTGGGCTTACAGGAAGTACTTGATTTTTTAGAAAATTTTTCTTTTTCCGAAGAAGATCTGGCTTATCTAAAATCCTTAAAGCTTTTTTCCGCTGATTTTTTAGATTTTCTTCGAGAGTTAAGGTTTTCCGGCGATGTTTGGGCCATGCCTGAGGGTGCGGTTTTTTTTGCTGAAGAACCGGTTTTAGAGATCACCGCACCTCTTCCTGAAGCCCAGCTTATCGAGACTTTTGTCATCAATGCGTTGTGTTTCCAGTCGCTAATTGCCAGCAAAGCAGTAAGAAACGTATTGGCAGCTTCTGGGCGCGGGGTGGTTGATTTTTCTGCCAGACGCACCCATGGCCTTGAAGCAGCGTTAAAAGTCGCCCGGGCCTCGTATGCTGTTGGTTTTTCAGCCACGAGCAATACCCTTGCCGGACAACTATACGGCATTCCTGTGACCGGGACCATGGCTCATTCCTATGTCGAAAGCTTTGAAACTGAGATCAAAGCCTTTTCTGCCTTTGCCGATGTCTTCCCAGAAAATACCATTCTTTTGCTTGATACCTACGATACACTCGCGGCTGCCAAAAAAGCAGTGGTTGTGGCCAAGGCGCTTGAGGAGAAAGGCAAAAAGTTGAAAGGGGTGCGCCTTGACAGTGGAGATTTGGCTTACCTTGCCAAAAAAGTGCGGCAAATTTTAGATGACGCCGGACTTACCTACGTGAAGATTTTTGTAAGTGGCGGTCTTGATGAGTATGAAATCAAAAAACTTTTGGCTGAAGGTGCCCCTATAGATGCCTTTGGCGTGGGGACCAAAGTGGGAGTTTCTGCTGATGCCCCTTTTCTTGATGCCGCTTACAAGCTTGTGGCGTACGATAACCGCCCTGTAACAAAGCTCTCTCACGGGAAAAAGACCTTGGCAGGGCCCAAGCAGGTATTTCGCCTTGAAAAAAATGGTAAATTTTTTAAAGACGTAATTTGCCTGCGTGAGGAAAATTATCCTGAAGGTTATCCGTTGCTCGAAAAAGCGATGGAGAAAGGTAAAAGGTTAATAGCTCCGCCAGGACTTTGTGTCCTTCGGAAGGCTATTCAGCAAAACCTAGAAAAGATTCCGGCCCCTTTTAATGAAGTTGTCCCTCCAAAAGATAGCTTTTATCCGGTTGAGTATTCTCAGTTATTGCTTTCCGTGCAAAAAAAGACAGAAGAAGAAATCCGCCTAAAAGAAGTAAAAAGTGCCTTATAAAGTTACTGCCTATCCCTGTCACTCTTATGATTTGAATCCTTTAAAGGATCTTCTGTACGAATTTTTAAAGGGATTTGAGAGGGATTTTTCTGGGCAAAAGATTTTGGTTAAGCCAAATTTTGTTACTTTTCGGCAGGCTTATCTTTCTTGTACCCATCCTCTGGTGTTAAGGGCAGTTTGCGAGTGCCTTCTGGACATGGGAGCCAGGCCTTTTATAGCAGACTCCCCTGCCTTTGGCACCGCAAAAAGGGTAGCCCGGGCCAGCGGGGCGGAAAAAGCTCTTTCCGAAATCGGCGTTCCTATAACGAAATTCAGACACAAAAAGAAAGTTTTGCTTCCTTGTGGTATAAAGGTCTCTCTTGCTCACGAGGCCCTTTCAGCTTATGCCATTGTCAATGTACCGCGATTTAAGGTGCACAACCAACTTTTGTTGACCCTTGCAGTGAAGAATTTGTTTGGGTGTGTGGTAGGTGTGGAAAAGGCGTGGCTTCATACCCGCCTGGGAGAAAAAGACAATCTTTTTGCCCGCATGATTTGCGAAGTGGCGACCATGCTTCCGGTAAAAGTCAATATCCTTGATGCCGTAGTTGCTATGGAAGGCCGGGGTCCAACAGGTGGGCGACCAAAAAAATTGGGAATGATAGTAGCGGCACAAAATGCCTTTGCCCTTGATACCGCTATTTATGAGCGTTTAGGGCTTAGTATTCAGGACGTGCCCCTATGGAAAGCCGCTCAAGACCTATCAATTCCCGCCGCTTTTCCCCAAAATATTGAAGTAAAAGGTCTTCCAGCAGCATTTAGTATAGAGCTTCCCCAAAGCCTTAGCCCGATAAGTTTTCAACCTTTGAGGCTGATTAAGAGTTTTACCAAGCGGCTCTTTACACGGCTTTTCTAAAAAGCGCGTAGTGTTTGTTGGCAAATTCTTCAAGGTATCGCCTGATGTCTTCTTCGGGAACCAAATAGAGCCTAAGTACCCGGGCGAACATGCTTAGCGCAGCTACAAGCTCTTCAGGCACCACTTCATCTGCCCCTAGTTCCAAAAGAGAGACCATTTCTGCGACGTATCTAGTGCGCACCAGGGTGTAAATGTCAGGTTTGACGTGCTTGGCAAGCCCCACTATCACACGGGCAGCTTTGCTATCTGGAATGGTCACAGCTAACACTTTTGCTTTTTCCAATCCCGCTTGGCGTAAGATGTATTCGTAAGTGGCATCGCCGAAGACGATGGGTTCTCCAGCTGCTTTTTCGCGTCTTACGGTGTCAGGGTTCATTTCTATGATAACGTAAGGAATTCCCACACGTTTGGCAGCGGTGCGCAGAGCCATCCCTGCCACGCCAAGCCCCACGATTATCATGTGATTTTCAGGGACAATAGGACAGACCTTGTCTTCAGCCACCATGGGTAAGCGCCGCCTAGCTAGAGCTATGACAAGGGGAGTAAGTAGCATGGTCAAAATAGAAATAGAGGAAAGCAACTGAAAAATAGAAAGATCAATGAGTTCAAACTTTAAGGCCTCTTGCGCCAGCACAAAAGAAAATTCTCCGATCTGGAAAAGGCTGACTCCTACGAGAAAGGCCACGTGGAGAGGATAGCGCAAAATAAAACGCAAAATGCCGAAGATAATGCTGCTTTTAAGTATAAAAATTGTAAGGCCTGCCCCTAAAATCACAGGGATCTCGCTAATAAAAAAGCGTATATCGAAAAACATGCCCACAGAGACAAAAAAGATACAAATGAGCAGGTCTTTAAAAGGCAGGATGTTTGCCGTGGCCTGGTGACTATAAGGGGAGCGGGCTAAGATAAAGCCAGCCAAAAATGCACCAAGAGAAAGAGACAGCCCCGCGAGATAAGCAGCCCAGGCTATTGCCAGGCAAAAAGTAAGGGTTGCAAGCAGGAATAGCTCACGGTTTCTGGTGCGGGCAATGATATCCATAAAAAAGCCAAGCACCCATCGGCTTATTACGTAAGCTCCCCCAAGAAGCAGGAAGGTTTTTAAAAGGATTAGCAAAAGGCCTACGTCGGCCTTGTGTTTTCCTGCTAAAAGCGGGATGAGCAGCATTAAAGGCACGATGGCCATGTCCTGGAAAAGAAGAATTCCAAGGGAAGCACGTCCGTAAGGCGTTTCAAGCTCTCCGCGTTCTTGAAGCAAAGTGAGCACGATGGCGGTGCTGCTTAAGGCTACGTAAGCTCCCACGAAAAATGCAAAGGGAATACTGCCTTTGAAAGCAAAATAGACAAATATCCCCGAGATAAGGAGGGTTGTAACGATTTGAAGGCTTCCGCCAAGTAAGGCGATGCGTCTTAGTTTTGCCAGATGCGCCGGGGAAAACTCAAGGCCAATGGTAAAAAGCAGTAGTACCACGCCAAGTTCTGCTAAAAAATGTACGGCCTCTTTGGCCTTAATCAGGTGCAAACCGTAAGGGCCAATCAAGGCCCCTGCCACAATGAAACCAATGATGTTAGGAATACGCAAATAATGAGCAATAAGACTACTTACAAAAGCAGACCCCAATACTAAGACTACGTCAGTTAGAAGAATCATGGCCGCCCCTCTTAGAGTTTAGCGATTTTAGCCAGGCGCTGACGGGCTTTTTTCGGGAGTCTTTTACGTGGACGTGGCTCAAAGGCCAATTTTTCGCCTTTCATTTCTTCGTAAAAAGCCGCTTCCATGCGCGAGAGAAAGTCTCGTGAGGTCACCGAGATGGCACCATAGGTTTCCACATAGCTCCGGATAGCTCTGTCAGAAGTTATCACCACGGCTCTTTCTTTTTCTTTAGCAGCGCGGCGCTTGATATAATCGTCAGCGGTTTCCCCGTGAGCGGTAAAAATAACCTGAATACCTTTTATGTTTACTTTGCTTTGTGGTTCATTTCTCCCCCAGGCATCGAAGACAACAGTAATTTTATGCCGTCTGATGCGCTGGTATTCCTGGAGTTGTTTAAGCAGGGCCTTGCGTGCTTCTTCTGGATCTTCCTGCATAAGTAAGACTAGTTCCGGAATTTGGTGTAAAAGATTGTATCCATCAATTAACAAATGAAGGGCCATTATCCTTTAAGCCTTTCCAGAAAAGATTCAAACTGTTCCGAAGACTTAAATTCTATTACGAGCTTACCTTTATTTTTGCCCCATGATATTTTTACCCTTGCGCCGATGACCTGAGCAAGCTCCTGTTCAAGGGCGATGATATCGGGATCTTTGGGCGATTCTTTTGGTTTGGGTGTAGTTTTTTCTTTGAGTTTTTTTACCAGGTCTTCGGTTTCTCTAACAGAAAGCCCCTTTTTGATTATCTGGTCCCGTATCTGGCGCAGGAGGTTTTCGTCGTGGGCAAGGGGTAGAAGGGCCCTGGCGTGGCCTGCAGAGATGCGATCGTTTAGCAGGTCGTCCTGCAGGAACGCTGGAAGTTTAAGTAGCCGTAGTGTATTTGCTACGGCAGCGCGGCTTTTGCCGACTTTTTGGGCTACTTCTTCTTGGGTGAGGTCAAATTCTTCCATGAGCCTTTGGTATCCTAAGGCCTCTTCGATGGGGTTTAAGTCTTCGCGCTGAAGATTCTCTATAAGGGCAAGTTCAAGGGTCTCCTGGTGAGAAAGTTCTTTTACGATAACCGGTACACGCTTAAGCCCTGCCAGGCGTGCGGCCTGAAAGCGCCTTTCTCCCGCCACGATTTCATAAATCCCAGGGGTTACTTCCCGCACAAGAAGTGGCTGAAGAAGGCCCTTTTCTTTGATTGAAGCCGCAAGCTCTTCAAGGCCTTTTTCCTTTTGGATACGGGGTTGGTAGGGAGAAGGTCTCAAGGCCTCAATGGGACAGAAAAAGATTTCTTCTCCTGGTTCAGAGAATGTTTCGTCGGGTAAAAGGGCGTCTAACCCGCGACCTAGGCCTTTTTCTTTAGATTTTGCCAAGGTTTGCCTCCCGTTTGAGAATTTCTTGGGCAAGGGTCATATAAGCTCGCGCTCCTCTTGAGGAGGGATCATAAGCAAAAATGGGCTTGCCGTGACTCGGAGCTTCGCTTAGACGTACGTTGCGCGGAATAACCGTTTGAAAGACCGCCCTGCCAAAGTGGCGTCTCACTTCGGATTCCACTTGTTTGGTGAGCTTATTGCGTGCGTCGTACATTGTCAAAAGGATGCCATAGAGATAGAGCTTGGGGTTAAAGTTCTTTTTAACACGTCTGATGGTATTTATAAGAAGGCTTAGGCCTTCAAGGGCATAATATTCACATTGAAGGGGGATTAAAACCCCTTGGGCAGCTACGAGGGCATTTAAGGTTAAAAGACCAAGGGATGGCGGGCAGTCAATTAAAATGTAGCGAAAATTTTTGCCTACTTGGGCGATGATGTTTGCCAGGAGATATTCCCGCCTTTCTTTGTTAGCGAGCTCTATCTCACTGCCAATGAGATCTATTGTTGAGGGTAAGAGTTTTAGTTTGGGATAAGATGTTTCATAAAGGGCTCTTCCAGGGTCTGCACCGTTTAAAAGGATATCGTAAAGGTTTGGTTTTGTTTGGCGCAGGCCTAGCCCGCTTGAGGTGTTGGCCTGGGGGTCTATATCGATAAGGAGTACTTCCTGGCCTAAAATAGCCAGTGCGGAAGCAAGGCTTAGGGCGGTGGTGGTTTTCCCCACCCCCCCTTTTTGGTTGGCAACAGCTATGATTCTAGGCATTGTTTCACGTGAAACATCTCAAGAGACCTTTGCTAGATCCGTTCCGTTTTTTTGTTTCGAAAAAATAGGAACGGCTCCCTTGTGGCTGTGCTTGCAAAACTATTCGCGGCAATTTTGCAAAGGCCTCCTTAAAATAGAAACTTAATTTTGGATTCATTATCACCTATTTTCCCCTGCTTGACGAGACCTTTTAAAAATTTTGAAAAAGATTGTCAGGTACGCATCAAGGTTTTTTGCTAAAATTTGTTTAAATGCCGTGGTGTGGGTGGAGGGAGCAGCACTTGAACAAAAATCATGGCTAGCGAGTATTTTACGAGATCGAAGTGTGCAAGTCGCGTAGCCACAGCAATTTATCGGACAAAACTCTCCAGCTTCAATATAAAAGGGTAGGCATTCTTAAGGTTTGTGGAATTTTATTCCATAAATTTCGAGGATTTTGTGGAAACCTTTAAACGACCTAAAATAGGGATTGCTCGTAGCTTGTCTTCTGGAAGGATTTCCCAAATAATACCACGGGGAAAGAGTTTTTTTCCTTCTCTTTTAAAGACACTTTCTGGAGTAGCAATAAAATCTACGGAAAAATCATGTTCTTCCAAGGGAATTTCTTTGACTATTTGTAAGGGATGGACGGTGGTAAGAATAGCCGTTTTTTCGTTTATTTTTTGAAACTCAGCCAGAAGAGCCAGTTCAAGGTCTGCGTACCCTCCTCCCTTGCCCAGGCGATGACCTTTTAGATTAACAGCCACGCACCCTGTAATAACCAGGTCAATAGAAGGCATTTCTTCAGGGGCAACTGGTTCACCGTATTTAAAGGCTCCTTTGATAGTGGCAGCACGCAGAGGATGAACTTTTAGCCCCGCAGGGTCAAGCCTTATAAAAGGCTTTTCGGCCTTTAGTTTTGGCACCGCCATGAAAATGGTCTTGCCTGCTAAAAGAGCCTTGACCCTTAGCGGGAGCTGAGGGCTATCAGGGTTTGCTTTGATATAGTTGGCTTTTTTAAAAACCTCTAAAGAAGCCGCTTTTTCCGCGGCAGCTTCAGCCCCTACAAAGTTAGGAATCCGGCCAAAGGCCCCGGGAAAGCGAGAAACGCCTTCTTCTGTTAGTTTTTGCCAGATTTTTTCCCTTAAAGCCTTCTTGGCAAGTTTTATTTCTGATAAAATCTCCTGTGTCATGCGGTTTGTCCCCATTTTAGTAATGTTTTTGCTGGTTTTTGGCTGTGCACCTCCTCCGAAGGTTAGCAAGAAAGTTTACGCGCCAAAAGCCCCCCCAACCCAGCGCCCATATCGTGTAGGCGGAAAGGTTTACTATCCTTTGCCGTCAGCGCAAGGTTATGTGGAAGAAGGCGTTGCTTCCTGGTATGGCCCAGGCTTTCACGGAAAGACCACGGCAAGTGGTGAGCGATACAACATGTATGCCTATACCGCGGCGCACAGAATCCTTCCTATGGGGACGAAAGTCCTGGTAACCAACCTGGAAAATGGCCGTCAGGTCATCGTGCGCATTAACGATAGAGGGCCGTTTGTTAAAGGGCGCATCATTGACTTAAGCTTTGCCGCTGCCCGAGCCCTTGGTATGCACCAAAAAGGCACGGCCTGGGTGAGGATTCAGGCGCTAAGTGAGACTTCTCCCAAAGCACATCTTTCTCTTAAGGGGCGCTATTTCATTCAGGTGGGAGCTTTTGCGAATTATGCCAATGCTATCAAGCTCAAAGAAAAGCTCAGAAAAAGATATTCCATTGTTACTATTGAGCCCTACAGTAAAGACGGCCGCACTTTTTACCGCGTACAGGTCTTTGTGGCTAATGATCTTGGGCGCGCCAAAAAGATGCTTTCTCTTCTTGAAAAACATTTCCCTCAAGCCTTTATTATTGCGCGCTAAAGCTTGCATCTTTCGTTAGGCTGATTATTCCTCTTTTCATGGCCAGCAATGATTATTTAGCAAAATATCAGGAACTTTTGTTAAGGCTTTCTAAATGTGTGGGGTTTCGCTTTAAAAACGAACTCTTTTATCTTAAGGCCCTAACACATCGCTCTTTTTTGGGAGACCATCCCGACTGGCCCTACGGGGATAACGAACTGTTGGAATTTTTGGGTGATGCGGTTCTTGGAGCAGTTATAAGCCATCTTCTTTTCGAGCGTTACGGAAAAGATTTCCGTGAAGGTGAGCTTTCAAAAATGCGAGCCTGGCTGGTAAATGAAGAAAGGCTTAGCAAAGTGGCTCAAAAGATCGGGCTTTCAGAGCTTATCCTTTTGGGGACAGGTGAAGAAAGGGGAGGCGGGCGCAAAAAGCCCTCGATACTTGCTTCAGCTTTTGAGGCTTTGGTGGCAGCTATTTATCTTGACAGGGGTTATGAAAAGGCCTTTGAGTTTGTGCGCGGGGCTTTTGCAAGGGTAATCCCTCAGGCCAAAAGGGGGCTTCTTTCAGACTATAAAACCGTGTTACAAGAGATTACTCAGGCACGTTTTAAAAAAACGCCAAAGTATGTGCTCATTGAGGCTTCTGGTCCAGAGCACGCCAAGAAGTTTTTGGTAGAAGTTCGCCTTAACGGAGAGGTTTTAGCCAAAGGCAAAGGTCGTTCCAAAAAAGCGGCTGAACAAGAGGCAGCCAAGCAAGCCTTGAAAATATTGGAGGAGAAATATGGAACAAAAGGAAAATAAAGAATTTCGTTCAGGATACGTGGCCCTTATTGGGCTTCCCAATGTGGGCAAATCAACTCTTTTGAACCAACTTTTGGGGTATAAGGTTGCCATTGCTACCCCTAAGCCTCAGACAACGCGTTTCCCAATAAGAGGAGTGCTAACAGGTGAAAATTTCCAGATAATTTTTGTAGATACTCCGGGGATTCATGACGCCAAAGATTTGTTTAACAAGCTTATGGTAGAGCAGGCTTTGAAGGCTATCGAAGAGGTAGATAGCATTGTTTTCATCATTGACGTGAGTAATCGCAATCCCAAGGCAGAGGAAAAAATCATCGAAATTTTACAAAAGGCTGAAAAACCCGCCATTCTTGCGCTTAACAAAATAGATTTAATTAAAAAAGGCGAGCTTTTGCCCATGATAGAATTTTTCTCGCGTATATATCCCTTTAAGGCCATTGTCCCCATCTCTGCCCTTGAAAGGGATGGTCTTGACGAACTGGTGAAAGAAATTGTCGAAACTCTTCCAGAAGGCCCCATGTATTACGATCCAGAGACTTTAACGGATCAACCCCAGCGCCTTTTGGCAGCAGAAATTATTCGCGAAAAGGTATTTATGCTTACGCGTCAGGAGATTCCTTATGCTACCGCCGTGGTGGTAGAAGAGTTTCAAGAAGATCCAGAAAAAAACATGATATTCATTCAGGCGACCATTTACGTGGAAAAAGACTCCCAAAAAGGAATCGTTATTGGAAAAGGCGGACAAATGTTAAAAAAGATAGGAACCTTGGCCCGGGAGGAACTGGAATTTCTCTTTGGCAAACGAGTTCATCTGGATCTATGGGTCAAAGTGCTTAAGGGCTGGCGCAAAGAGGAAAAGCTTCTAAGAAGGCTCGGTTTTCCAGGGGTGTGACTTTTTTACAACACTGTTTAAAAGAAGTCACACTTTTTGTGTGACTTCTTGGACAATCACTTTGTGAATCCTTTAATAAACAAGATTTTTAGATTTGGCATAAAACATGCATGGTTTAACCAGAAAAAAAGAAGGTAAAAGCCATGGAGCTTTTTCAACATACTATAACCAAAGCAATTACCTTAAGTGGCGAAGGGGTTATTTCCGGCAAGGAAATCTTGCTTGAGCTCTGCCCTGCGCCACCTAATCACGGTATTGTCTTTGAACGGGCAGATCTTCCCTCTCCTATCTCTATCCCCGTAGGTCCTGAAACAGCGCATGCCATTGACGGGGCTTCTTTGGTTGCCCTTGGCAAATATCGCATTATCTATGTGGAACATCTGCTCTCAGCTTTAAATGGCCTATCCATTGATAACATCTTGATTAAAGTTTACGGGGATGAAATTCCCCTTTTTGATGGTTCTGCTAAGGCTTTTGTAGAAGCTATTATTTCCGTAGGCAGGCAGCCTCAGTGGGCGCTTAGGCGTTATGTTCGTCTTGAAGAAGAAATAATCGTCCGTGAAGGCGAAAAAAGCATAGTGATTTCCCCTGCGGACACCCTGGCCATAGATTACGAAATAGACTTTGCGCATCCTGTTATCGGGCATCAAAAGTTTTCCTTTGAACTTTCCCAAGAAAAATACGTCTCCCAAGTGTGTATGGCGCGCACTTTTGCCTTTCTTGAAGATCTCGCTGTGTTGCGTGAGAAGGGCCTTTTGCGTGGCGGAAGCCTTGAAAATGCCCTTGTGCTGGACGACAAACAGGTACTTAACCCTGATGGTTTACATTTTCCTGATGAATTCGTCCGCCATAAAACCCTGGACCTCCTCGGAGACCTTTATCTTTTTGGCGCACCTATTTTAGCCAAGATAAAGGCAACACGCGCTTCTCATAAGCTGCACTTGCGGGCGGTCAAGGCCTTGGGTGAGAGCCTTTACGCCTGGCGTTGGTATCCCTCCCCTGGGCGTGCTCCTTTAAAACCTGCGGCAGTTTCTCTCCCTGCTTTTGCCGCATAAGTTTTGACTGCCTTTGATTTTTTGTGCTAAACAAAAGGCATGAAAGGGGCCATTTTAGCCGTTGGAAATGAGCTGGTTGAAGGTCGCGTCTTAAACCGTACCAGCTTTTTGGCGGCGAGAACTCTTCTTTTAAACGGTTACGAAACTGCTGAGATAGTAACCATCCCTGATGACCACGAACTCATCGAACGCTATTTGAATGATTTTTTAAAACGTTACCAGTTTCTTATCATAAGCGGAGGCCTTGGCCCTACAACCGACGATATAACCAATGAAGCAGTAGCAAAGGCACTTGGGCGGCCTTTGGTGCGTCATGAAGATATGGTGGCAAGGATTAAAGCAAGAGAACGAGCCCAAGGGCTTTCTCATAATCCTTTGCGCTTAAAGATGGCAGAGCTTCCGCAAGGGGCTGAGCTCCTTACTTATGATCACGCTATAGCGGGCTACTATCTTCGTGCCAACGATAAACTTATTTTTTGTCTGCCAGGGGTGCCTGAGGAGTTTGAACTTCTTTTAGAAAGCCGTGTTATCCCTCTTCTTAAAAAACTTTTACCAACTGACAAATACTTTTTGAGCAGGGTTTTTAAGGTGTTCGGCCTAAGAGAGGCAGACATTAACCTTGCCCTGGAGTGCCTTCTTCACAAGGAAAATATCAAAATAGGCTTTTATCCTGCGCTTCCGGAAATCCATATTTCCTTACTTGTATGGGATTCATCTTTTGATACTGCTCAAGCTCTTTTTATGGAGGTATCAGCTAAGATAGAAAAGACCTTAGGCCAGAATATTTTTGGTCACGATGAAGATGTGCTTGAATCAGTAGTAGGCAAACTCTTAAATGCTAAAGGAGAGACACTTGCTGTTGCGGAGTCTTGTACTGGAGGGCTTATTGCCTCACGTCTTACCCGTATCCCTGGTTCCTCAGCCTATTTCGAAAGGGGGGTAGTTACCTACTCAAACCAAGCAAAAATTGAGATTTTAGGCGTTCCTGAGGAAGCCATTAACAGGCACGGAGCGGTGAGTAAACCTGTGGCCCTTGCCATGGCAGAGGGGGTTCGCAAGCTTTCTGGAACCACTTATGGCATAGGGGTTACCGGGATTGCTGGACCTACTGGTGGCAGCGCTCAAAAACCCGTGGGCACTGTTTGGATTGGTTTTTCGTGCCCAGAGGATACCGTGGCGCAATGTTTTCTTTTTCCTGGGGAGCGCCATCTGGTTCAAGATTACGCAGCTAGTACGGCCCTTGATTGGCTTAGAAGGTATCTGACTTATGGCACGCTTGTTCCTAGCTATCAATTTCCCTGTAAAAGTTAAAGAAAAGCTTAAAGAGCTTCAGGAAGATTTGGCATCGAGCAGGGCTCAAGTCCGCTGGGTGCGTCCCGAGGGGATTCATTTAACCTTAAAATTTTTCGGAGAAGTCCCCGAAGAGAAGATTCCCGCTATAGCCAAAGTTGTTGAACAAGTTTTAAAGGATCTTCGACTTTCTGAACTAGAGTTGGGGATAAAAGGGATGGGAGCGTTTCCTTCATTACGCTCTCCGCGTGTGGTTTGGGTTGGGCTTACGGGTAACTTAAAGGCCCTGGTTCTTCTTCAGCAAAAGCTTGAAGAAGCCTTTGAAAAAATAGGTTTTCCCAGGGAGAAAAGACCCTTTGTGCCGCATGTCACCCTTGGCCGAGTAAAGTCTTACCAAAGAAAAGAAGCCCTTTTTAACAAAATTAAAGAGCATCTCGAAGACGAAGTCATTCCTACTGGAGAAATCAAAATTGGCGAACTCATTCTTTACGAAAGTACCCTTCATCCCAAAGGGGCTATTTATACCCCCTTAAAGCGTTTCCCCTTATGACTTTTGTTTCAAGTTTTCTTTTATTTGAGAGAGTAATTTAAGAGCTTCTTCATTTCGCCCTTCTTTTATTGCCTTTTGGGCTTGATCTATCTTATCTTGGATGTCCTGGTAATCTTTTCTAACTCGTTCAACAAGTTTGTTAGCGGCGTCAGCTAAAGAATGAAAAAATTTATCTCCCTTTCTTAGGGAGATTTTTTTACGGAGATCTCCGGTAGAAGCGATATATTTCAAGTCTTCTTCTACACGATAAAGCGGCCCAGCAATTTTTTGGGGAAGAAAGATAACGATAAAAAAGCCTGTTAAAAGGCAAACACCACCTGCTACTAAAATGACCGGTAACAGCAAGTCACTTACATGTTTGATAGTAAAATGAGCGTGGTATAGACTGTCACCTAATTCTTTGTGGCTAAACGCGTAAAGGATAGCTAAGGCTATGCCAACAGAAATCACAATGGCCACACCAATTTTTAACAAAAGCCAGCGCTGTAAATCCGCTTTGACCGACAAGTTGAGTTTTTTACGCTTTTGCATCTCTCTTCTCCGTACCGATTATTTGTCTTTGTGACAGGTTTTACATAATCCAGGTCCATATTTGCGCAAGTCATAAGGATAGGCTGAACCATGAGGGTTGTGGCAGGTAGCACAGGTTATTACGCCCCTAAAAAGTGGAAGTTCGTCATTGGCCATAAAGGGCCTCAAGGCCACATTTACCGGGTGACTCACCGTAAACATACTTCTTTTATGGCAAGAATAACAGGCATCAATTGATGACCACGAAAGGGGATTCATGTGCGGATGATCTGCTGGCTTAGAACTGCTTTTTTTGGCGATGTTTGATCTTGCAATGCCGCCAAGTTTCCAAGAAATTTTTCCGTCTGAGGCAATTTCTAGCACTAATTCGTCAAGATTTGAGCGAAAAAGCTTAACGGTAACATTTTGAGCCGGGGGATTGAGCTTTGAAAGATTGTTTTCAAATGCACCTTGGGCGGTGAAGGTGAAATTTTGAGGTGGAGTTTGGACTCCATTGAAATCTTCGGCTTCTACGACACAGTTATAAGTATTTCCTTCTTCCACGTGGGGAATAGAAATAACTTGGTAAGAATAGTAATTTTCTTCAGTACTTCCAGTGGCTCCATCACAGGAAACACTGACTTTACAGGGCGTGGTTGTTTGTACCAGGACTTTTGCTTCTATCCAGGGGCCTTTTTCTAGTCCTAAAAACCAGACCTTCACAATTTCAGGGGGGGTAATTTCTGAAAAAGAGGGAACCTCAAGGGTCGATAATATTTCTTGCTTCCAGGGATTTTGAGTGCGGAAGACCAAATCGAATTGTTCAACCTTGGGAGATAGCACAATGTAAGCCTTTCCACCTAATAGTGAGCCACTTTGGAACCACTTAATTCCTTTAATTACGTCTGTCTGAAAAGTATTTGCTGCTCCTCCGTGACAAGCCTCGCATTTCCCTTCAATAAAAGGCGCATGCCATTTACGGGCGTTAGGAGCAACTTTGGATGGAGGATGGCACTCTTGACAGGTTTTAGCAAAGATATTTTGCGCAAAGCATAAAGAGACAATGGCACATAAGATAATAATAAGAAATTTTTTTAAGCCGAGAAGTTTAAAATTGGACTTACTGGGCAACAGCAAGGCCAAAGGGACGGCACCCAAGCCTGATTTTTCCTTTGAGCCTTTCGGAGGAAAGGTCAATAACTGCGATGGATTTTTCTTTTCTAAGTCCCACATATAGCCAACCTCTTCTGTTACTTGACGCCAAATCATAAGGATATCGCCCAATGCTGATTTTTTTGGCAACGCTCATTTGGCCTGGGCTTGTTATGGATATCGAGCCCTCGTATTCGTTGCTAATATATACTCGGCCGTTTTGTGCAAAAACTTGAACAGCTCCTGAGCCACTAAAGAATTGGCCTTTGGGGGCGTAATTGCCAAGGGAAATGAGATGTACATATCCCGTGGCAGGATCTGCCACGTAAAGAATGTCTTCAAAGACATAAAGCCCCCGGGGAGACTGCCCTATCTTTATTTTTGACACAGGCAAAAGGCTTGGCTCAAAGACGTATATTGATTGGTCAGAGGGAGAAGAAACAAATATTTTTTTTCTTACGGGATCAAAAACCACTTCTGAAGGGCTGTATCCAACCCTTCTTGCAGATATGACATTACCTGTGTCTATATCTTCTACGAGTACGTAGTCTGAATCAGGGTCTGTTACAATGACATTATTACCCGGTAAAAGGGCTATGAATTGAGGCGAAATAACAAAAGGCAGTACGATAGAATCTACCAAGCGAAGGGTAGAAAGCTCTATGATATTTAGTCTTCTATTTTTTTGGGAGACAACAATTAGTCTATTATTCTTATCATCAGCGGCGAGATCTAACGGATATCCGCTAACTCTTATAGACGCGATTACTTGGTTCAGGTCTGTACGGATTACAAAAAGAGTGTCAGCGTCTTCACAGGTTACGTAAAGACTTTCTCGTCTAAAGGTTAAGCGTTGTGCTTTGACAAAAAAAGAGGGATAAAAGTTACCTTTCCGTAGGGAAGATTTAACATCCCATATAACAAAAATACAGATACTTTCATCGCCATTTAATTTAACATTTATGGGCAAATTTATAGATTTTTTTTCAACGGGGATTTCTTTCGTGTTAAGGAAAGCGCTTTTAAGATCTATGTTAATAGCTTCTATGTTTTTTAAATTATTTTCAGTATGTCCTAAAAAGGCCTGGTTGAAACTGCTTTTGGACGATATTTCCTTAGGAAAATCTTTTATCTCTAATTCTTTATTGGGTAGTTTTATTCTTATATCTTTGATTTGAAAGCTGATTTCTTGTTTTGTTGGGTTTTCTATGTTTAGAAATAAGTTGATTCTTGCGGCGCTAGCCTGTGTTGCCAGAAGAAATGTTATTAATAGAGCTATTAAAAACATATTCGTCCACTCTCCTCAGTATCTGGAGCCCATGTATCTTTCATCCCATGCTGGTGACACTTAATACAAGCTATAGGCCTGTTGTGCTGACCGTGACACCAGCCACAGCGTCCCTGATCCCCGTGTTTTTTAGGGTATGGAGCGTCTTCGTCATAATGGTGTACATATTCCCAGACATTTTCTTGTGTTGCGCGGCCAAGGGCCTTGTCGTCTTTATGGCAGGCCATGCAAAAATAGCCTAAAGAGTTGTCATCTATATTAAACGAAGGAATAATTTTTCCATTTACTACAGTGCGCAAGAGAAATGGCCTTGGTGAGCCATGAGGTTCATGACAATCAGTACATGAAGTAACAAAGTCTATGTTTATCCCTAGCAGAGTGTTTTCATATGGTTCCCGAAGGTTAACTTTTACTGTTGCAGAATTTTTGCCATGCTTGTCTGGCAAGGGATCAGTGTTAACGGTATCTCCCCCTATAGTGTACCAGTCTATTTTTCTTAAAGTTCTTCCTAGTTCGCTGCTGTAAATTACATTTGAGCTATTATGACAAGCAGTGCAAAACGTGGCATAATCGGGCAATTTTGTGCCTTTGTAATCTGAAGTGCCTCCAGGCTCATAAGTATTTTGACTCCCGTAATACAAAGGTGCCTGATAATGATTGGGATAAAAATCATTCATTGTTTCTCCGGGACCATCTCCCCAAAGGGTTTCGTGATTTTCTTGGCTGTTGCCAATGTTTTTAACTATAGGTAAAGAAACAGCGGTGTAAGCTGCTGGATTGGTTTGATTTATGCGTATTAATTTTGCCAAATGCGGGTTATGGCAAGCCACGCAGGGGTTAGATTTTTCTTTAAAAAATGGCCAGTTTTGTGTTAAAGCAAAGTCATAAATATCTTTTAGATTATGATAAGAAGCTGAAAGATTAGATTTTTTGAGATTAAATACTTCCAAAATAGAGCTTACATTGCTGGTGCTATCACCTCCAAACGTTTTGCTATAGTCATAATTAGTTATTCCCCCTTGTTGCAGGGAAGAAGGACCGTGGCATAAAAAGCAAATATTGTCATTGTCTGAGTCGTTATATGGGGCAGTCTCAGCTATGGTATTAAAATTTTCGGCAAAAAGAGCAAAAGGAAATGGTCCGGCAAGAGAGTCTCCCAGAGAGCCGTGTTGTAGATGACAATGTCCGCAATTACCTCGTGCATATTCCGAAAGGGATGACCTTTTTACCCCATAGGTGGCACTACCGTGGGCTGAGTCGGTATAACTTCCAGCAAAACAAAGACCAGCATGTAAAGACAGAAGGGCTATAAAAAGCCCTATTAATCCCATCGTATTAATCTTTATTAGTATGACACGCATTGCAGCCGTTTTTGGTCGTTGTTTGAGGCCAACCATAATAATCCCACCTTAATATGGCGTTATAGGGTGATCCGTGAGCTCTGTGGCATGATATGCAGGTAACTATGGCATCTTGCCCTTGAAAAAGGATATTGGTTTTAGGCGCAGAAACATCTTCACTTCCCAAGGGAGCAATTACAGAATACGGGTTTATTCCCGTTGATCTCGGAGCAGCGTAGTTTCCCGGATAAGCCCTGTATTCTGATCCAGAAGCAGTGTTTGACATGTCGTAATCAGTAGGATGACGTAACCAGGGAGACCCCCATCCTGTACTTTGTCCGCTTATTCCATCTCCGCTATGGAAAAAACCATGGCATTCAGCACAAAGATAACTGATAGTAGTGGTATTCACTTGGGCCTCAGAGCTTCTGTCTGTGCCCTTATATTGGTTATGATGTGAGGCGTCAGGTTGATATTCCCAGTCACTGTCTTCATAGCCCAAAATCCCTTTGAGGAACCGATAGCTGGTTCCTACTGTTTGGCCGTCTATAGTGGAGTCGTCAGCATGGTGTGCTCCAAGCAGAGCTTCAAAGTCGCCTTCTTTGTTTCTGTCTCCGTGGCATCCAGTTGTGCCAGCACAGGTCAATTGTGAGGTTAAACCAGGGCCTCCAGGGGGTGTGTTTCCGAAGCGGGAATCAGGGGGAAACGGCACAACGTTATGCCCTTTTTTTTCCTCCCCTATAGAAACCCAGTAAAAACTTCCACCTGCCAGGGTGTTTCCTTCAGTGCCTGTTTCTCCATAATTGGGAGGGGAAGTAGAAGTCACGTAAGGGGTAAAGTTTGTTCCATCGTTGTTTCCAGTGTGACATCCAATACAGTCGTTTATGACTAAAGCTTTATAGGGGCCATGTTTTCCCCACTCTTCAAGAACGCCTCCGTTTTGAGAATAGTGCATAGTATGACAGCTAGAACAAGGGATTCCCGCAGGGATTTTAGCAAAAGAGCCTTTTTGCAAAGGCCAAATAAGAAGCAATGTTAGCATTAAAACAAAGCCAATCTTTTTAGCGTTGCCACACATCGATCCGTCCATTCCCTTCGTCTACTAAAAATAAGTAGTTTTCGTATATAACTAAGTTGCTGGGATATAAGTCTTGTCCAGGTCTGAATCCTTCCTGTAAAAAGCTATACTTAAAGTTGCCCTTTTTATCGAAGACAAAAACTTTTTTCAAATCTCTATCTAAGACATATATATTCCCCGCGCTATCTATATCAAAAGAGACAGGAACTACCATCTGTTTCTTGAGGGTTAGTGAATGAAAGGAGCCGTCATTTAAATTAAAGGCGTAAAGTTTAGAAGACATATTTTCTAGCCCCCAAAGCCAGTTACCTTTAATTTTAATATCATAAATTCCGTTAAAGGTCTTCAATTTTTTTGAGGGAAAAATTTTTTGAATTTCTAAATATTGGTTGAGCAGAAACACCCTGCCAGATGCGCGATCTAAGACAACTACGTTTTTCCCCCAGGTAGCTATCCTATCAACTAGAATAGGTCGACGGCCCCAGGTCAGGTTATTTCTTTTAAATATGCGGTCTTTTAGGTTTATTAAGGTAAGAGAATTAAGAGGGCGTTCTACAACCCATAAAATGTTCTCGTCTTTGATCATAAAAATAGGCCCTTTGAGTTTTCCTGCAGCATTAAATGCTTTTAAAGGTTTTCCAGCGAAATCGTAAGAAACTAAGCGATTATTTGCTACGTCAGTAACGTATATGCGCTTTACTTTAGGATCTATAAAAATGCTAAACGGATGGTGTAAAGGCGTACCATCTGGGGCTTTTGCTAAAGAAAAGGCATATTTAAATCTAGCTGCCTGTGCTTTATTGCAGATGCTGCTAAGTATTAAACTTAAAATAAGCAATATTAAGAGAGACCTTTGCAGGCAGCCTTTTTCAAGATTTATTTCAGGATCCGTTTCTTTTTTACGCTTCGAAAAATAGGAACGGATCCCGTGTGGCTGTGCTTGCAACTTGGATCTCGATAGTTTTGCAAAAGTCTCTAATAGTTTTTGTGGCATTCTAAGCATAAAGCCGCCTCTCCGCTCATTTTGAGCTGATATTTGTAGTTAGTTCCCATAGGTTCGTGGCAGGTGATACAAGTCATTGGCTGTTTATTCCTAGGATCCAAAACCTTTTCTCCAACTGGATGGGAGAATTTCCCTTGGGTCTCATGACATCTGCTGCATACTTTGTTGCCATCTGCTCTCAGCATTGCAGGATGGTTAGAACCATGGGCTTTGTGACATTCCAGGCAGAATTTCCTTTTAGGATGAAAGTACAACATTTCTCTCTTTTGCTTGTAAACTGTTGTATGGCACGAAGAACACAAGTGTTCAGGGCTAGCTACTAAAAGATCTTTAGTTTCTGCTACATGTGGATTGTGACAAACTAAGCAAGTATTTTGCGTGTATCCACCGAGAAGATGGTTGTGAGTGTATTGAAACGTTTTGAGGTTGTCTTTGTGGCATTGTAAGCAAAGTTCTTCGTCCTTGGGAGCATTTTGAGCGTGACAGGCTTTGCAGTTCTTTGCTGCAAAAGGCTTGTGTTTTATCGGTCTTAATAGGGCTTTATTATTGCTGCCATGAGGATTGTGACACAAGAGACATTCGCCTTTAGGTGTTTTCCCATTGTGTGCTTTTAGTAATTTATTGTCTTTCTTGTGACAAGAAAAGCAGGTTTGGTTGGGATTCTTTTTTAAAAGTCGAGGGTCATTGCTATAGTGTGGGTTGTGGCATTTGAGACAGTTTCCATCTTTGTATGGTTTATGCACAAATTGATATTTTTTAGTTAATATTTTTTTGTGACATGTTTTACAGGTGGCTTGTACGGAGCTATTAAGTAAAAAGTTGTATTTAGATGAATGGGGATTATGACAACGTATGCAATGATTTTTGAGTGCTGGATCATGGGCAAATTTTGAGTTAAGAATTTTAGATTCTAGCTTTTTATGACAAGTTGTACAGGTTTCCTGCTCTGGTACCAATAATAATTTTTTATATTTTGATGCGTGGGGACGATGGCACTTGTCACATCTTTTATTTTTGACAGGCTGGTGAATAGACTTTCCTTTTAAAAACTGTTCTTTTTTATGGCACTTGAAGCAGACGTCGTTAGTAGGATATTCACTGGCCCAGCTATTACTGGAAAAGACAATGGATAGTAATATAAACAATGTAAGATAGATTTTTTTCATCTGGCAGCCTCCGTATGGCAAGGAGCGCAATCACCTTTTGCAAAGGGCGCATGTTCTACGGGCCACAGCATCCTCTTATCTGGGCCTCCGTGAGGATCGTGACAGGTTGTGCAGTCGTTAGGTCTGGGATTTATATTATTGTGAGCTTCAAGCAATTTTTTATCTATGGCGTGACATTTCGAACAAATTTTTGAAACAGGTCTATTTAAAAGAGCTAAATTATTTGAAGCATGTGCACTATGGCATTTGATGCAACTATCTTTTTCTTTTACTGGCTTGTGAGCGATTCCCATTTGCCAGTCTTCTGATATTTCATTGTGGCAGGAAAGGCAGCCGTCTATTAGATCAGTTTTTAATAAATATTGTTTTTTGCTTCCATGCGGATCGTGACACTGTGAACAATTCCCTTTTTGAGTGGGAGGGTGAACAATTTTTGCATGTTGCACTTGCTGTTCTATTTTTGTGTGACATTCAAAGCATGTAATATCTTCTGCTTGGTTTAGGTGGAAAGGATATTCTGAAGAGTGTGCATTATGGCACTTTAAGCATTCTTTCTCCTTAAAAGGTTTATGCTGTTGTGTTTCTGCGTATTGTTTAATTAGGTTTTTATGGCACTTTAAACAAAGTTGTTTTTGGTCTGTTTTTAAGAATAATTTATTGTTTGCACTATGAGGATTATGGCATCCAGAGCAATTCCCTCTCGCAAAGGCTGTATGCACGCTAAAATAATCTTCTTCTAGGGCTGTTTTTTGATGGCATTGAAAGCAAAGCGCTTTTTGGGGTCTGGTTAGCAATCTTTCATATTTTGATTTGTGGGGCTTGTGGCAATTAAGGCATTCTTTTTTCTTAAGTGGTTCATGAATCAAAGTGCCTTTTAGTTGGTTTTTGTGACAGTCCAAACACGTCTGGTTACCTTCTTTCTTTAGCAAAGATTTTATGTTTGATACGTGTGCTTTATGACACTTGAGACATTCGCCTTTTTCAGCTGGTTGGTGAAGCGAGACTTTTTCTTGGGATTTTTTTTCAACAACATTTTGATGGCAAGACAGGCATATCTGGTTTTTGTCTTGTTTGAGAAGCTGATCGTATTTGCAGGCATGTGGTTGATGGCACTTAAGACATTCGTCTTTTTGGTAGGGTTGGTGTATGAAATTTCCTTTTTCTGTTTTATGACATCTCTTACAGATTTCATTTTGGTTGGGTAGCGTGCCGGCTATTTGGTTGGCCTTTATCGTGTGGCATTCTTTGCAATTTCCCTTGGTGACCGGAAGATGGACTGTTTTTCTCAGCAATTTTGGTTTGTAAGACCCGTGAGGATTATGGCAATCTGCACAGTCTTTTTTAATGTCATACCCAAAATGGGCCTTAGCTATTTCCTTTTCTTTGTGACAAGAGAAGCAGGTTTGGGAGGTGGGTTCTTTGAGTAATCCCTTTGTATCTCCTGCGTGGGGATCATGACATTTTAAACAGCCTTCTTTAAGGGCAGGGTGTTTGAAAGGATATTTGGTAATGTCTTGGTGACACGAAAGACACAAGTCAGAGGCATCTTTTTTGAGCAAGAATTTATGAGGGGCAGAATGGGGATCGTGGCATTCATAGCATTTCCCCTCTTTTACGGGTTGGTGTAGGAATTTTTTCTGAAAGCGTGGAAGGTCTTTAGCATGACAATTGAAGCATATCCCGGGTGGGGAGCCCTTTAGAAAAATGCCGCCCACCACGCCGTGGGGACGGTGGCAACCATAGCAATTTTTATCTTTTACAGGTTGGTGTACAAATGGCCATTTATAGACTGTTTTTTCATATTCTGGGTGGCAATCGATACAAGTTTTTCTTTTTTGTGGAGCTGGACGCTGGGGAGCACAACTTGCAATAATAAACAGAAAAACAACACAAACGGCAACTATACTAGAACTTTTTATGTCTTTTTGCATTTTCCGCCTCCAGCTCCTTGTGCACTTCTTCCCAGGCCTTTTGATTGATCTCTATATGAGCGTTCGCTCTGAGCTTTTTGATATAATCTTCTTTTAATTTTTGGAATTTCTGTTGGTAGAGCATTTTTTCGATAGACTCTTTAACCATGTTGTACGGATGGGGCTCTTCAGGATAGTGCCTTAGCAGATAGACAATACAGTACCAGGTCTCATCGCCCCTTTTAAATTTTATTATCGGCGAAAAAGTTCCAGGCTTTAAACGAACAACGACTTCTTTCATCTCCGGCACAAGACGTGACAGCGGATATTTTTCGGGACGGACTCCGTGAAATTGGATTTCTTTCCCTACTTCGAAGAAGTCTTCACCGGATTTTAGTCGCTGGTAGGCTTTTTTAATAAGGGCCGGATCAGTGGTTTTGATAACGGCAATTTGTACCATTTCGGGGCGGGTAAAATCTTTGATATGTTCCTCGTAATACTTTTTAATTTCATCTTCGGTAATTTTTATTTGAGGTTTGATAATTTTTTCTTCTAAAGTATTGATTAATAGCTGCTTTTTATAAAATTCGTAAAGATCCTTAAGGGGTTCTTTTGTTTCATAATGTCTATTAAGGGCTTCTAAAGAAGTTAAAGTTTGAGCGATATAAGTATTAATCATGTATCTTTTAAGTCTTTCTAGTTCCTCTTTGTTAATTTTTTTATTTGGAAAACGCAGGGAAATCTCTTTTTGTAGTTTTTGGTAGAATTGCCCCGCGGTAAGTTTTTCTCCTTGAATTTCTAAAACAATCTGTTTTGCAAGTTCTTTGGGGAGTTCTTTGTTGCCTATTTGGTCAATTATGCTCCAGTATACTTTGACTTGATATTTTCTTTTTAGTCTTTCTAATAAATCGTTGGTTAGTTTTTCTTCTTCTTTTTTTCGTAACTTGTGACTAATGCTTTTTGTCAGAGCTTCAAAATCTTCTTTTTCAGGACCTTTTTTATCCTGCACCAAAACCAAGAAATAATTGTTATGGAAATTAACTAATAAAATATCTCCAGGTTTAGCGTTAATTACAGATTGTCTAATTTCTTTGGGAATTGTTATCGGACGCTCCCAGCCAAAATCTTTGGCTTTTCCTTCTTTTTTTAATTTTTCAAATAATTTTTCAAAATCTTCTTTTGATTTTATTTCTTTTTGCCATTTTTTTGCTTCTTTTTCGTTATTTGTCACAAGGGATATGATTTTTAGCCTAGGAACGTAGTCTTTTAGATATTCTTTCCATATTTTGTTTTGCGATATTTCTATTTTGCTATCAACTTCTTCGTTTTTCAGAAGCAACAGACTTCTAACAGATAGAAAAACACGCATCTTGTGCTTGTAATATGGGTCTTCATTGAGGGCTAGGGCTTCTCCTTCGCGAGAAAGTAAAATCCAGTTTATGAAAGGGTCGGGAGTATCCGGGATTTTCATCCCAGGTTCTTTCCAAAAATTCCACCATTTTAGGAAATCTTCCTTGGTATATTTTTGGTTGTCTATTTTTACTAAATAATTGTCCCAAAAAAAAGTTAAACCGTCAGCTGGTCTAAGCAGAACTAAAAAAAATAGTGATAACAAGATAATTGAAAGTTTTTTCACTACCAGCAACCTCCAAGATGTTCTTCATTCCAAGTGTATAAAATATCATCAGCCATGTTTTTTGCTAGTTTCGTCATGGTAAAAGGTCTTCCAAAGTGTAAAACTTTTCGATAATCTTCTCCTGTTTTAGAATAATAGGTAGTCCATAGCAATTTACCACTAGATGTGTCGATAGCATATATTAAAACTGATAGTTTTAGTTCTTTTCTGTTTGATTCTAAAATTTCTCCAATGATTAATGCGTCTGCTCCAGTTCTTTTGCGAATGGCATTTATTAAACTTCTAGATATTTCTTTGTTCCCGGTATAACGTTCAAGAATTAGAATCCTTCTTATTTGGCCTTCGGGAATGATTTCAAAGTGAGCTTCTTCAATCAAGGTGTCTAAAAAGATGCGATAAAAAAGATTTGATATCGTAGGGTCATCGGTTTGGTTTTTGAAGGGCAATACGGCTATTTTGCATGGTTTTTTTCTATGTTAGTAGAAACTTCAATTTTTGGGTTTTTGGTTGTTGAGCACGATATGCAAGCGAATACAATAAAAACAGCAATTAAAAATGATTTTAAGGCTTCCATGGCTAAAAGTCAGACGTCCAAGAATTAGTGAATGTTTTTTCTTTTTCTTGGGGAGTAGTAGCTGCTCGCAGTATCAAGGGTTTTAGGGGTATATTTTTTAAGATGGTTTTATTCCCTAAAATGTCTCTTATTTCTAAGGTGTATAAAAGGTTTTCATCGTTTGGTAAGGAGACTTCGTCTTTTTCTTTAGTGCTTTCATATTCGGATATGAGATTCCCGTCGCTGTCCCACAGTTCGAGACGCCATGATGTCAAGGGGAGCAGGTGTTTATTTACTTTGATTATAAGCTTAACTTTCTTGTCACTAAGTTTTTCTGCCAAAATTTTGGCTGCTGGTGCACTCTTTACAAAGAGTAACTTTGTTTCTTGCTCGTAGGAATTTCCAGCCTGGTCCCATACTTTAACCTTTGCAATATATTGGCCGTTAGCCAGGTATTTTCCGGCAATGTTTGTTCCCCGCCAGATGAGGCGCGAGGGAATCCTGCCTGGGCGCTCTACTTTGAAGACAGGTGTTCTGGTTTTAGGGTCCAAAACATAAAAAGCCCACCGGGCAATAGGCTCTGATTGTTCAAAGATGGGCACAAGGAGAATGTGACGGTTAAAGGCGATGCTATCTTTTATCTTTTCTCCTCGAATAATTTTTAAGCTAAATTTTGGCGGGGTATTATCAACTATCAGCGATGTCAAAAACATTTCTTGATGCAAAGAATACTTGTCCCACTTAACCACCAGCTTTATTGGATAACGACCTTCTTTTTCAGGTGCTATCCATTTTGCAATATAAAGTCCTTCTTTTTGTGTTTGTGGCCTTGCAGGAATTTCTTTTCCGTTTATCTGGAACAAAATTTCCGAGGGAGAAGGCCCCGCGGTGTTCAAACGGATGGCACACTCAACCTCAGTGTGGCTTTGTACCCTTTTAGGCTTGAGGAACACGTCGGTTATTTCTATTACCGGGGGATGAATTGCTTTTTGTTGAATTTCTGGAGGAATATTTGCCACTAAGGTGTTAATAGTCTTCATTTCTAATGATTGAAACGTAGGTTTGTCTAGGCCCAGGATGGAGATTTCTTCCTTGGCCGAAAAGACTGCTGAGCGACTCCAGATGAGCTTGTAGTCTTTAACTTTTAATAATTGGACAATTAAGCCAATACAGGGAGGTTCTGACTTATTAAGTTCTGTAACTGTTCCCAACATTATAAGGTCAACATTAAATTGTTTGGCAATTTTTAGCGCTGTGACCTGATCAACCCACCCCATCCAGCGATAGCGATTTTTGGCCAAAAAGGGAACAAGGGCATCGGGATAGACAACGGTAAGCCCTTGTTTTTCCAGGGCTTGGGCAATTTTGCGAGGGATTTCCAGGTTTACACCGTTTAAATCCTTTGAGATGTCTTCAAAAGGCATAACTGCAATTTGAGAAAAAACCCGTGCAGGTAAAGCGATCCATATACCCAGGAATAAAATCAGAAGCAGTTTTTTAAGAAACTTGCCCGAGATCCGCGACACAACATTCCCCCGCTTCAGTGTCTAAATCCATTTTATCATCAAATTTTCTTAAAAGGCAAATAATAAAATTTTAAAAGACTTTGCAAAACACTTTTTGAGATCTGTTCCTATTTTTAGTACCGAAAATAGGAACGGATCTTCTATGGCTCTGATTACAACACTTAAATCGGCAATTTGGCAAAGGTCATTTTGTTAGATATTCAAGGTGTCAAGCAACCTTTGTACGAGTTCAAAGCTCAGTTCAGTAAGATCTTTGCCTTTGGTGCCAAAGATTCGGCCCCAGGTGCTGTAGCCACTGGCAGTTCCACTTGCTTGCCATACGATTTCTCCTGTGGAGCCGTCAATGAGCGTGAGAGAAAGTCCTACTACCGGGTAAGAATAAGTTCCGGTGCGTTCGATGTCATAGGCATCAACAGAACCCGTTAGAACCGCTTGAACTCCTAGCTTACGGGCGATTCTTCTAAGGGTGGCTTTGTTATAAGCCCCTTCTTCGCCTACAATTTCTTCCATCAAAACCATATCTACTAGCGATTTATCAACAACATCAAAAATACCCTTTGCCAAAATTTCCGTGATCACGATGTTGCGCAACCTTTCCGCGGCATACTTGTTTTGAGAGTTGTTTTGAAACTTAAGTACCGCGATCTTTTTTATATAGGAGACATCAACACCTGGTCTGAGATAGGATTTTTGCACCAGCGGCGCACCACAAGAAGTTACTAGGAAGATAAGACAAATCAGTAATAAGCACCGTATATTTTTGAACATTTAGCCCTCCTTATTTAAAAATTTGCGGTCAAATTTATCATCCAGGACCATTGACCTTCCGGGGTTTGGTTATTCCAGGAGACATTGCTCTTTAGTGAAAAATGTCTTCCTATCTTCCAGGAGAAAAATCCCGAGATGTTGTCATAGCTCTCTCCGTTTATCCTTCCGCTGTATTGTACGTTTAGCTGGGTGTTTGCGCTGGGAGAGAGCCAAATCGAATAAGTTGAATCAAGGGTTGTTTCATCTGTATTTTTTTTGATGTTTTCCGTTATATGGACAGAGCAAACTTCTGATAAAGTCCAACTCAGGTCAACCAACAAAGAGTGGGTCGTGTCTGAGCCCCCTAAAGAACTGTCGGTGTAGTCGAGCTGGTAAGTTGTGCTTAAAACAACCTGAGGTTTTATCCTGGCCACTACGTATAAGCGCTGGGAATAACCTTTGGTAGAAACTGAACTTATATAATTGTAATTGTCGGATAAAGTTATGTCTAAGCGCAAATTTAAATCCGGAAAAATTTCTGCGGCGCTGTTAAAGTTAATGGTATCACTTCTGCTGTTTTTCTCGCCCCCTTCTTTTGTTATCGAATGGGTAAAGCCAAGGCTGGTGCTTAGGGTGGGAAGGATTTGTGAATAGTTAGAAAAAGAAAAGTTTTTTACTTTGATAGTGGGTTCTTTTTCTCTTTCCTGGGTGCTCACTGAAACAGCGGTCCTGGGTTGCAGGTATTTGTTATAAAACCAGGATAAAGACAAATTATGTATATTGTCTTTTGAATCTCTTCCAGGGGTCGGCTCTGAACGGTTGTTTGAGAAATAATAGTTGAGATTTAGGTTTTCGATGAGTTGATATCCCAGCGAAATGTCTGTCCGATAGCTTTTTACCGAGCTTTCATAGGTGGGGGCAGACAAAATTTTGTACAGCCGGAATTCAGGCTGATTAAGGGTTAAAGGGTCTGTTGCCGAGGTGTTGCGGGGAACCAGCTTGATGTAGCGTGCGGTGGAAAAGGTTGTCGGAAAATCATAGGGAAGCGAGACATCCTGATATAACAGATGCCAGTTGGTTTCATCGTAGCTCCAGTATATATCCCACTTTATGTCTGGGGGGATTTCCTTAAAATCGACAGAGTCATAATAAAATTCTATCCGGTCAAGAGATTCTGTGCCTAGGTCAATTACGATTCCCTTATCTGGAGTGTCTCCTGGCTGCCAATCTTTTACGTCGTTGATATAGACATTAAGATTATCTCCATCGCTAGGTGTGTAGTCTTCCCACGTTACTTCTATATTAGGGAGAAGATAACGGGCCTCTCCGCCTATAAGGGTTCCTTCCCATTTGGTATCGGTATAATTAAATTGCTGGCTTAAGTTGTAGGATAATTTTTTCCACACGCCGCTATATTGGCCCCTTAAAAGGTGAGAGAAGTTTTTGCTTTGGGAACGATTGATATAATCGTCGGCTTTGCTGCCGCGGTAATCGTAATTTAGCTGTAAGTGTTGCCACTGTTTGGCAAGATTTAATCCCCAGTAGTTGGTTTTGGTGTTGGTCCTTTCTTTATTCCAGTCAAATTCTTTTGATGAGCCGTAATAAACGCGGGTATTTACGATTTCTTTGTAATAAGAAGACAAATCTATATTCCAGGAACGGGAAGTGAAATCAGGCCCCTGGGAGTTTCTTCTTTCGGAGTCCGTGGCGCTTAAGTTGAGATTGAAAAAATCATTTCGCAAACTCAAAAAAGCCGTTGGCGAAAAATTTTCCCTGGTGGTGATATCTTGGTCCTGACGCGAATAACGGAGGGTGCTCCCTACCGAAATCGTATTGGTAAGAAAAGAAGAAAAGGTCAGGGAGTAGATTTGCGAAGTTACCCCTGGCGAGTCGGAGACTTTGCTATAACGCCAGTCTCCCATCAAATTGAAAGAACTGGCGTTTTGCGCCCAAAAGATAAAGCTTATGATTAAAAAAAATAAAGACTTTGTTCTCATTAGCCTTTCTTCATAAAGGTTGTTTGCTCATTTCTCAAACCGCAAAAAAACGAGAAATTCTTTACAAGGTGCCAAAATATTAACCAATTAATCAAAAACATTTAATTTAGATTAAAAACTTCCAAAATTCCTAGTTGAATTTAACAAAATTATCATAGAAATTTAAACATATAGTTCAAAGGGGTTTTGTTTGTGAAATTTTTGTGGGAGGTGAGGCCCTCAGGCTGACATAATAAGAATTTATGATTATATTAATCAATGAAAATACCTGATAAGGAGGTTTGAGTTATGAAGTGCAAATGTTTTTTGGTTTGGTTGGTTTTGTCTTTATTTGTATTTTTCCCTTTAAGTGTTTTGGCCAGGGTGCAGGGGCCATGTTCTGACTGTCATACCATGCACAACTCTCAAGACGGGGCGGCAGTGGTAGAGGGAGGTCCATACCGCGCGCTCACAAAGGGCGACTGTATTGGTTGTCACACGGGAACGAACGCTGCCGGTGGTAATATCCCTTATGTTGTGGACAACTCAGAGCCTAACTATGGAACTTTCGGTACAGAGGGGAACACCCTTGCAGGTGGTAACTTCTATTGGGTAAAAACCGATGATACCACCGGGCACAACGTAGTAGGTATCGCAAATGAAGACAGCAAGATTGGTCTGACTCCTCCTGGTTGGAATTCCAGCTTTAATGCTAACGGGCAAGTTGCAGGTGGTGAGGCCACCTGGAGCAAGCAGCTCACCTGTGCGGGAGTCTATGGCTGTCACGGTGGCCACCAGTATGAAGATGACTTTGCTGATATTCGTGGGGCCCACCATGCTGATGATAGCACCATTGATGGCACTACCGTGGGGACCAGCTTCAGGTTCTTAAAAGGGATCAAAGGTATTGAAGACAGTGACTGGGAATTTAAGCCTACTGCTACCGAACACAACCAGTACTATGCTGTAAATCGCAGCGATGTTACTACTGCTTCTGACACTGCTACCATTAACTATCTTTGCGCTGAGTGTCACGGAGATTTCCATTCTGGAAACGAAGTTAGCAACTCAGGCACTGGTTCTCCTTGGCTCCGTCACCCCTCTGACTTTGCCTTGAGCAGTGCTTCTGGTGAAGGATACACGGATTATCCTGGTCCTTTTGGACAAACTGGTACCTACTGGCCAGGTGCTCCTCTAGGTAGCGATCTTAACGGTGGTGTTTTAAGCACTGTAACTTTTAGTGGGACTGATGACATAGTCCTTTGTATCTCCTGCCACCGGGCGCACGGTTCTCCTTATGCAGACCTCTTGCGCTGGGATTATAGCAACTGCCAGGCTTCAAGTGGTTCGGCTAACAACTGCGGCTGCTATGCTTGCCACACCAACAAGTATTAAACCTATACCAGAGGGGGCCTTGGCCCCCTCTCTTAGTTGGAGGGGGGTATGAGAAAGCTAATTGTCTTGGGTCTTATGATGATTTTGCTTGGAGCCTCTCAGGCTCTGGCTCGTGTCTCTGGGGTTTGTTCTAATTGTCATACTATGCATAACTCACAAAACGGCGCTCCTGTTACAGAGGGGGTAAACCCAGGGCTTACCAAATACGACTGTGTGGGGTGTCATTCATCTTCTGAATCTTCTACCACATATCAACTGGGAGACAGTACGGTTCCGGTAGTCCTTTATACCGGTGGTAGCGCTCCTTCTCAGTACCTTGCAGGTGGTAATTTTTATTGGGTTAAGGAAGGCCTTGGTAACACAGACGGCAAAATAGGCGATCCCAAAGGGCATAACGTCTTCCTGAATGAAGACGATGATTTTCTTACCAAAGCCCCAGGTGGCCAAATTACCTGTGGAACTACTTCTTGTCATGCTAGGCTTAGCCGGCCTGCAGAGGGGGTTTCAGATCCTTTTATTCCGGATCTTGAGGGGCGTTATGGCTGTCGGGGTTGCCATTTGCGTCCTAAACACCATGCGCTCGACCATCCCAACGGAAATTACGATAACGTAGTTGGTGAAAGTGGCGGCTGGTATCGTTTCCTTTCTGGCCACATGGGAGGTCAGGGTAGAGGAGTGGAAGGGATCGAGGATAATGACTGGCAGGCCACGGTTAGCTCTTCTGATCACAACGAATACTTAGGAGTAACAGGGGCTTATACCGGAGTTGGTGGTTTTGGTATGGGAGTTAATGCGATGACAGCTTATTGTACCGGATGTCACGGGTTTTTCCATCAGCAAAGCGATAATCCTGACGGCGGCTCTCCCTGGTTGCGCCATCCTTCAGATGCAGTCCTGCCATCTAGTGGCGAGTATGCTGCTTATACTACCTACAATCCTCTGGCTCCGGTAGCGCGTCCCAGTCTTTCAAATACGGGGCCGAGTGCTACGGTTACTCCTGGAGAGGATATGGTAATGTGTCTTTCCTGTCATCGTCCCCATGGAAGCCCTTATGATGATATTTTGAGGTGGGACTACTCTAAGTGTACGGTAGATAACTCTAGTGACTGTGGTTGTTTTGTCTGTCATACTAAGAAAGGGACTTTTCAGTAAGAAGCTATGCTGAGAAATCATAAGAGGCTCAGGGCGATAATATTCGTCGTTCTGGGCCTCATTTTATGTTTTATTCCTTTTGTCAGGGCGCAAGAAAGGCAGGTTGCCCAGCAGCCCTCTGAAGAAAAATTAAAAGAAGTTTTACAGGGAAGGGCTGAGCGTGCTGAAATCAAAGTTATTGAAATTATCACTTCAGATGACCAGGGACAGAAGTTTTCTTTTCCAGCCTATCTCGCCTACGATCCCGAAATGGATGAACTTTATGTGATAGATACAGGGCGAGCACGAGTCATCGTATATAGCCCTGATCTTTTTCCTATTTTTTCTATGGGGAAAGGCAGAGGTCTTGTTTCTCCTTCTGGTTTGGCTATCGACCACAAAGGGAATTTATATGTTTGCGAAGCAGGGCGCCCGCCAGAATCAAAACCTCATATTGCTGTTTTTAATGGTGCGGCCATAAAGACAAGAGAGATTTACTTTTCTGGATTTAAAGGTGCTGAGGAGTTTATTCCTCGTTCAATAGCCATCGGTAAAAATGGCAATCTTTATGTAGCAGGTCTTAATTATCCGGGGGCCATAGTATTATCACCAGAAGGTAAGTATCTGCGAACAATTTCTCCTAAAGATTCCTTTATTCCCAATGAAAAGCCAAGAAGTGCCCTTATAATTGATGTCTATGTGGATTCGTCAGGAAGACTTTATTTGCTTAGCGAAGAGATGGGAAGATTTTATGTCTATGATGAAAATGGCAACTTTTTGTTTAAAGGTGGCCAAAAAGGGGGCGGCCCGGGTAAGCTTAGTCGTCCCCGCGGTATTTGCGCGGATCCTAATCAGGGTTTGATATACGTGGTTGATTATTTGCGCCACAGTGGTCTAGCCTATGACTATGACACGGGTAAGCTCATGTTTGAGTTTGGTGGGAGGGGATGGACACCGGGATGGTTTAATTACCCTTCCGATATTATAGTGGACAAGTTTGGAAGGATTTATATTGCTGATTTATTTAACCACAGGGTACAGGTTGTTGAATTGTGGCAGGAAAAAGAAGGTCTTCCTTTTGGTAAGATTCCTTCCTTTTTGCCTCAAAAATAGCGTAAAAAAAGGAGTGCTTAAATGAAAAAAATTGTCTTTTTCTTGTTTAGTTTTGTTTTTGTGGCCCATTGTTTTGCTTTCCCTCCTGGTGCTTTTAAACCTGACGGGGCTTCAGGATGGTGTATTCAAAAGGTCAAGGCCCTTCCCAAAGAACCTTTGAGCCCAAAGGAGAAGGCGTGGTTACTAAAGATGAGAGAAGAAGAAAAACTGGCACATGATGTTTACTTTACCATTTTACAGCGCTGGCCACTTAGGGCCTTTGAGAACATTACCAATAGTGAGCAAAAACATATGGATATGGTCAAGGCCCTTTTAGATAAATATGGGTTAAAGGATCCAGTAAAAGGCCTTGGTATGGGTTACTTCAAGAGTAAAGAATTCTCTGAGCTCTACTCTGAAATGGTTAAACGTGGGATGAAAAACTTTGGCGAGGCGATCAAAGTTGGGGCAGAGATTGAAGAGCTAGATATTCACGATTTACAACAAGCTTTAAAAGAAGTGGATAACCAAGACGTTAAGCTTGTTTTTCAAAACCTGATGAAGGCTTCACGTAACCACCTAAGGATATTTTCAAACTGGTTGAAGAAAATAGGCGAAAATTATCAACCGAAATATATATCAAAAGAAGAATACCAAAAGATAATATCCACCCCTATAGAGCGTGGACCTGTAGATATCAACGGAAAGCCTATTAAGCGAATTAATTAAACTGGGCCTCTATAAATAGAGATCTATTCTGTCTTGTATTTGTGGAAGTATTTGTAGTCTTACGGATTCATTTTCATTTTTGTTCCGAAAAATGGGAATGAATCCCTTGTGGTTATGTGTGCAAGCTTATAACAGCTATTTTGCAATTATATACTTAATAGATTAAGTGCCATTTAGGTGTCTCAATAACTTATTATTTTTGGTATTTCTAGCATTTTAGTATTCAATTTCTTTTAGCAAGCAAAAGTTTTTTTGTAGTTTTGTGTTTTTTGGCAAAAAAAAAAGAGAAAACAGAAAATAGGTTTTTCTATCCTCCCTTCTTTATGTGTAAAGGCCAAATTTTTCCCCATTAACTAGTTTTGTTTATTCAAACAATTAGTTTAGTTAAATATTTGGCTTTTAAAGGTTTTCGAACAAACTCATAAATGAAATTAGTAACAAAAAGATAAGGCTTCATGATTATATATTAAAAAAGGAGTGAAATGATGAGGTGTGTCTTGAGAAGAGATTTGCTTTGGTTGTGGGGCCTGATGTGTTTTTGGATCTTGTTTTCGGCTATTTCAGTTAGTGCCAGAACTCCTGCTGATGAAGAAGACTGTCTCATTTGCCACCGTTATCCAGGGCTTGCTCGTATAGAGCAAAAAACTGGTAAATTTAGATTGTTCTATGTTAATCCCCAGTTGTATGATCAATCTGTTCATGGCCAAATTTTGTGTCGTTATTGCCACATTGGTCTGGACGTCATCCCGCACAACAACGTTAAGAAAGTGAATTGTGCTACAAAATGTCACTTGAAAGAGCCTTCTACAGGGAAGGAATTTTCCCACGCTAACATTTATGAAAGGTTAATTCACAGCGTGCATAGCCCAGGCATTCCTCCAAAACTCAAGAAATATCCTGAAGATTATCCTCGCTGTGCTGATTGCCACGTAAACCAGATTTATAAACCAATTGCAGATCTAGAATCAATGAAGCCAGGTATTAATAAAGATGCCCTAAGGCGCTGCATGGGGTGTCATGAAGATAAGAAATGGACAAAACGGTTTTATCAGCACTTTGCCCACAGGCTGCATCGGGCCCGAGCACCTAAAGAGTTAGTTGACTTATGTATGGCATGTCACTCAGATGTTCAAAAGATGGCTCGTCATGGGCTTGAGCCTGTATCTGGTTATAAAGATAGCTTTCACTGGAAGGCTGTTCTTTACGGAGATCCAAACGCTCCTGATTGCTTAAGCTGTCACGCGCCTCCGGGCTTTGGTTTGGATGTGCATAGCATGGTACCTATTAATGATCCAAGATCGCCTTTATATCCCAAAAATCGTCCTATTACCTGTGCCAATCCTTATGGTTTGCAAAGATGTCACCCTGGAGCTACTTACAAGTTTGCTCAGGGAAAGATTCATAAGCTCCCTGTTACCCTTAGGGGTGAAGTAGGTCTTGTCCCTGAAGTAAAAACAAAGGCCTTAAAAGAAGGCGTTAAAGAAGAGGAACTTACCGAACAAGAACGGTTCCAGCGGAAAGTATATTATTTAGTTAAAGTTATCTATACTATGTTGATTACCTGTGTTGTGGGTGGAATGGCTCTTCATCAGATGATGGATTTTTATAGAACAGTAAAAGAACGTAAACATCACTAGAAAGTGAGGTAGAGTTATGCAGAACAATCAAAACAACAAAGACGACGTACTTAATCAATATGTAGTAAGGCTAAACATACATGAGAGGTTGCAGCACTTATTAACGGTAATTACGTTCTTTATTCTGGTTGTTACCGGATTTTTGCTTAAGTTGCCTGAGGACTGGATTGAGAAGATAGCAAAATATGTAGGTCCGAATTTCTATACTTATCGGACTCAGATTCATCACTGGGCTGGTGCGTTAATGATTCTTACCTGTTTTTACCATATTTTTTATTGTATTTTTCATAAAGACGGCCGCCAATTTATTAAGGATATGATCCCTCGTTGGAAAGATGCTGTCGATATTGCCCAGAATATAGCTTATTTTTTGGGCAAACGTCCTGAACCTCCCAAGTTTGATCGCTTTGACTATAAAGAAAAGATGGAATATTTAGCACTTGTTGCTGGTACTATAATTGTTTCTGTTACAGGTATTATTCTTTGGTTTAACACCCATTTCAGCTCTTTTGCGGTTGATTTGTCCGACCTCATCCACGTGATGGAAGCGACATTGGCAACAATGGCTATTATTGTCTGGCATTTTTATGCGGTTCACTGGAAACCTGGAAAGTATCCCATGAGCTGGATCTGGATTGATGGTAAGATGCACATAGCTGAGGTACTTCATGAACATCCTCTTTGGTATGAGAGATTGGTTAAGGAAGGAAAAGTTAAGCCACTTACCGAAGAGCAAATTGAAGCTCTTAAGCACATGCACCATATCCCCGAGCCCTCTCTGTTTAAGAGAGTATGTAATTTCTTTTTTAAGTTGTTGGCTATCCCTTCAATTATATTTTTCATCGGTGTTCTGTTGTTTCTTGCAAAGCTTCTTTATTTCCCAACACCTGCTGCAACTCAAATCAGTAAAGAGCAGGTTTTGATAGAACAGGCTAAAAAAGAAGAAAGTGAAGTTCGTAAATGGATGGGTCATTTTCATAATATAGATAATACTATTTACCTTAAAGTTAATAATCCTCCTGTATGTATGACTTGTCATGGTATTTATCCGCACTCCAAGTCTCCAGAAGTAAGAGCGCTTTTAAACATGCATACTTATTTCTTTGCCTGTGAAGTATGTCATGTAAGAAGAAATGAAGTTAAGGGCAGAATAGATTATGTGTGGTTTGATAATAAGACTAGCGAGCCCATTCAGCATATTAAGATGACGACAGATAATGGTGTTTATGGGGCAATGTTAGTTCCGGTCCTTACTACCCCTGATGGTAAGAAAGTCAGACTTGATCAAATTAACAAGGATTTCGTCCAGCAGTACTTAAAGGTCAAAGATAAGCTTTCTCCGGAAGAGCAAGCTCGCGCCAAGGCCTTGTTGCACCGTCATCTTACCAGGAAGCCGGTTAATTGCGATGAGTGCCACCGTAAGGATGGCTATCTCAATTTCGTTGCTATTGGCTATCCACCAAAACGTGCTGCTAGCTTGTATCGTACAGAAGTTGCACGAATGATAGATAGGTATATGAAGTTCTATCTACCTACGATGTTTGATCCAGAATTGATGAAGCAGCAGAGGTTGCGCAGATTGCAGCAGCAAGGGAAGTAGGTGAACGGCATGAGCTGCCACACCATTAATAAGTTAAGAATTGCTAAGTTAATGGTGTGGCAGCTTCTTTTTGTTCTTATATTGGTTTTCAATTTTCATATTAGTTTTGCTAGAGCAACTAAAAACTCAGTTTCCGAACAAAACTCTGAAACGCTTCCTATTTATCGCTACCGGCTTCTTTTCGAGATAAAAGGCCCTCTAAAATTGCCTAGTGATGTAGCGCTCGGGCCACAGGGCTGGATTTATGTGTTAGACGGGACTAACAATGTTGTTAGAGTTTACAATCCTCTAGGTAAGCCTCTATTTACGCTTGGTGGAGATAAGTTATTGCATTGGCCCCTAGGATTAGCAGTGTCGGACAAGGGCGAAGTATTAGTTGCGGACTCAAGGAATCATCGTTTAGCGCTTTTCCCTCCTGGAGTAAATAAGCCGCACTATATTCCTGTACCTGCTCCTAAAGATGGGGTGCCTTCAGATCCTACCGATGTCGTTTTTGGTTTAATGCCGGGCGTATATATCACGGTTGATAATGACAATCATCGCGTACTTGCACTTGATTTTGATGGAAATGTTATCTGGGCTACGGGAGAGATGGGAAGGGGGATCGAGCAGTTTCGCTATCCTTTTTTGATGGACGAAGATCAAGATGGCTACATTTATGTCGTTGAGGTTATTAATACCAGGGTTCAGGTTTTAGATCAGAAAGGCAAGTTTGTACGCTTTATTGGTGAATGGGGTATAGATCCAGGCCAGTTTTACCGGCCGAAGGGTGTAGCTGTTGATGAAGAGGGAAAAGTTTTTGTTTCGGATAGTTACGTAGGGGTAATTCAGATTTTCAAGAAGGATGGCAAATTTTTAGGGGCTGTAGGTGGTCCTGACGGAAAACTTTGGCGTTTTCATACGCCCGTAGGCCTGGCTACGAGGGACGGTTTTTTGTTTGTAGTAGAGATGATAAAAAATAGAGTTTTAGTCCTTCAAGCGTTGGACAAGTAATGCTAAAAAAAATTTGTCTTACTATTGCTGTATTTCTTTTTTCTCTGTTGGTGATAACCCCTGAATTATGTGCACAGGCCCTTAAACCGAGTCCTGCCAGAGAATGTGCCATCTGCCATTTTCGGTGGATGCCACCTTTTTATTATGAACAAAGGGGAACCCCGCTTCATCCTCTTCAGATTGAAAAAGTGGCAGGGTCTGAGATGATGTGTTTTAGCTGCCACGACGGTTCAACAGATGACTCTCGCGTGAAGGTTTGGCTTCGCGATAGGCACAAAGTGAATGTAAAGCCATCTAATAAAGTAAGGATTCCCAAAATTTTTCCGCTGGTAGATGGCAAAATAGTTTGTACTACTTGTCATTCTGCTCATGGAGTGCCTACTGACAAAAGTATCGAAAGGGTAATTTTTTTGAGGATATCAAACAAAAATTCGATAATGTGTGAACTTTGTCACGTAAGGCAGACCAAGAAAGGCTGTAACCATCCTATTCATACGGGTAAAAGACCTATTCCTAAAAAGTTGATTGAAGCTGGAGCAGTACTAGCAGATGAAGACCCCCGCCATGTTATTTGCGAAAGTTGCCATACCGCCCACGGGGGTATCGAAAAGAATTTTATCCTAAGGGTTAGCAATTCGGATTTGTGTATTACTTGCCATAGTGAAAAGGGAATCGAGATTAGTCCCAAGCTTGCTAGAAGGCGAAATCATCCTTTAAATGTCAAGTTTGACGCTAAAATTCATCTTTACCATGGGCAAAAAGGCACAGTTCAGTGTGCTTCCTGTCATGTTGTGCATCAGCCAGATGCTAAAATGCCTCCCTATAAATTGTTAGCAGCACCAGTAAACAGATCTCAAGTTTGCCTAATTTGTCATGCAGATAAAGGTGAGAAGAGAAAAAATCATCCTATCAATATAGTTTTTAAGGAACGCAAGAAGTGTCCTAGATTCTTCTTTGGAGATAACGAAACGCTTCAATGTCTCACTTGTCATGGTATTCACATGAAAAAGTCTCATCCCAAGGCTTTGGTGATGGAAAGAGATCCCCTTTGTAAGACGTGTCATGCCAAAGCCTTTGCTGTAATAAAGACAGACCACGATTTAAGGGTAACAGCACCGGAGGAGAAGAACATACTGGGTCAGAGGGTGAAAGATGCTGGGGTGTGTAGTGCGTGTCATGTGCC
>NZ_ATXH01000007.1 GCF_000421585.1 Thermodesulfatator atlanticus DSM 21156 | reverse complement strand
TCCTTCTTCCTGTCATCCTGAGCCGAAGCTCCTTCTTTCCGTCATCCTGAGCCGAAGCTCCTTCTTCCTGTCATCCTGAGCCGAAGCTCCTTCTTCCCGTCATCCTGAGCGAAGCGAAGGATCCATTAATAGATTCTTCAGTCGCTTCGCTCCCTCAGAATGACGGGTGGTAAGTCGTCATCCTGAGCATAGCGAAGAGCCTGCCCTGAGCCGAAGGCGAAGGGATCCACTCCTCTTTCCGTCATCCTGAGCCGAAGCTTCTTCCCGTCATCCTGAGCCGTAGGCGAAGGATCCATTAATGGATTCTTCGGTCGCTTGCGCTCCCTCAGAATGACAAAAGAGAATCGTTTCTTCGGAATGACAAAAATGGGGGCTCCTTCAGCCCTTCGCCCATCACGAGGCGACGCAGTCCCCGTGGCGGTCTCATGAGATTGCTTCGCTTCGCTCGCAATGACACACAAAAAGGCTCTCGCAAACCAGCTCCCTGATCAAGGATCCGTTCCCATTTTTCGGGCCGAAAAATGGGAACGGATCCCTTTCACCTTTCGCCCTTTGCCCTTTGCCTTTAACTTCTACAGCTCACCGATCACTGATCACTGCTCACCCTCCGCCCTTAGCCTTACGCCCTCCGCCCTTTGCCTTACGCCCTTTGCCCTTAGCCTTTCGCCTCTTACCGCTCACTGATCACTGATTGTTTCTTCGCCAGATAAATGAGCGTATTGGCCAGAATCGCCAGGTAAAACTGAATTTCAAAGCCGTTCAGAGTAAGAAAAAGGGCGCACGTCAAAAAACCACAAAGCGAAACCAGCACCGCATCGCAAAGGTAATATTCAAAAGATCCTGCAGAAAATTGGTCACGAAAACGAAAAAGCCCCCAAAGGCAACTAAGCATAAAGAAGACATAAGAAAAAGCCGCAAAAATTCCTGACTCCGCCAAAATCTGTATATAGGTGCTGTGAGCAACTTTGGGTTTGGCATCCGAAAAATCAGGGAAGGCCTGCCCAAAAGATGCTAAACCAACCCCTGTAAAAGGGTGTGCCAAAAACATTTTTAGGCCTGCTTCCCATGCCTCAAGGCGTGGGTCCACAGCACTTGTCTCTTCTTCTGCTTTTATAATAGTTTCTTGTGTCCTTTCTTTGATCGTAGAGCCCCCTTGCCATACGTAAGCAACAATAAACGCAGGGATAAGGGCAAAACCTATGATCTTTTTGGGGCTGCGGATTCCTGCCAGAAAACTAACAAAGGCTGCTCCCACAAGCCCACCCCGCGAGGCCGTTAGAAATATCGCGTGCCAGGCAAAGGGCACCACCAGCCACGCTCCCCATCTCAAGTACCAGCGCTTGAAATACCAGCCCAGATAAAAGAAAAAGGGAATAGCCGTTACAAAGAGCATGGCAAAGTTGTTTTCGTCCCGATACATACCTGCACCAGTGATATCGTGAGGACCTTGCAGACGAATGAAAAATCGTCCTGAAAGATACTGCATATTGGCCCAGTAAGTCAGGTAAAGTGCTGCTACGGGTAAAATAAAGGCAAAAAGCTTCAGCTTTTTATTATCAGATATGCACACCAGCCCCATGAAGAAAAAGACAAAAATCTTTAGCATAGTAATAAGTACTTGATAGGGGTCATAAAAACGCCACTCATTTATCACGTTCACGTATGGGCCGGTGAAATACGAAAGAAAAACAAACAAAAAATAAAGCACCGCAAAAAGAACAAGCTTATTCTTGATAATCTCGTAATTTAAAGCCCCACGAATGGAAGAAAAGATAAAACCCACACAGGTGGGCACGGCAATGAGATAAAAGGCCCTTAAACCCTGAAAATGCCACCACCAGATATACTGTGGCCCGAGGATATTGAAGAGATAACCTGCACAAACCCCAAACCAAGGGTTTGCCAGGGAATAAAAGGCATTAACTACCAGCAAAAGAAAAAGCGCTATCTTCCCCATGGATTATTAAGATTCATAATTTGCTAAAAAAAGCCTTCAAAACAATTTCACATTCTTTTTCTTTTTCCTCGAACCATTTAATAGATGCATAATCTTTCCATTTTTCTGAAATTTTGCCTTTATTCAATTTTTCTAAATTTGAAATAATTTCATCACTATATTGAATTGATAAAAAATTAAAAAGTTTGGTAATAGAATTCTTAAAATCCAATACTAAAGACTCATAAAAGATATGATAGTCAGCAAAAGTTTTTCCAAAAATGTAAGATAGCATCCATAAAAAATAATGAAGAACATAAGGATGTTTGCCTATTGGTTCTAAGAAAGGAAATACTTTTTTTAAATCATTTGCCCAGGCAATCGTGTAAAAGAGACTAGGAATATTTTCAGATTTAATGATAAAATCAGGTGAAACAGGCCCGCCATCTCTTTGAATTGACATCCATTGTTCCCTGGGATTTCTGATAATATGTATTATAGGAACGTTAGGAAAGTAGGTTTTAAACCACGGTAGGCGGAAGTCAATTCTGTTAAATTGTAATACCGGTCGTCCTTTAGAATTTTCAATCAAAGCTTGAATATAGCGATATAAATTAGGATCATAATCCTTTTCAGTCATATATAATTTTTTATAGCTCCATTCTTCCTTAAAATAAACTTTAAGAAAATCAAAGCCCTGATATTCTGCCCAATAATCACTCACACCAATATGACTAGGATCAACTTTAAATTTTTTTGGTAAAAACCATTTGTTTTCATTAAGTGGCTCGTAGTAAGAAGTAATATTAGGAATATTTCTGAAAATGAGCCATAAAAATGTTGATCCAGAGCGGAATCGTCCCGTTATAAAAATCGGTTTTTTAATGTTAATAATGTCGAGATTGTTTTCTGTAGAAAAGTAAGGATTGGGGTAATAGTTTAATTTATTGCTTATAGGAGTATCTCTTAGTATATCATTAAGTGCATACCATAACTCTTTTCGAAAGAAATCAGAATGAAGGATATACCGCACTATTTTATAAAAAGGTCTTTTAAAGAATTTGGCTATATTCATTATTAGTTACTTATATGAATATACTACTAAATTTTAAAAAATGTTTTACCGATTTGCCGTCAAACTATTATAAATGTTTTTTAGTTTTTCAAAATTATTGTCTTGCCCAAATTTTTTAATTGCATAATTTCTATTTTCAATAATAGGATATTCTCTACGAAAAGAATAAATATTATATATTTTACTTGCTAATTCACTGCTGTTTTTATTAGAAAAAAGAAAAGCACATGGAGCGTCCTTAACGATTTCTACAAGCCCTCCTGTTCTAGATGCAACTACAGGAAGAGCTCCCAATAATCCTTCAACAGCAACTCTACCAAAAGGTTCGTAAATAGAAGGAACAGCGAGAACATCTATGCCGGCAAGTACCTCTTTGATTTCTTTTTTAAATCCCAAAAAAAATACATTTGATTCTAACTTTAACGTGCTAATTAGTCTTCTAATGCGCTTTTCGTTTTTTTTATGAGGGTCTAAATCCTTTCCTACAATAAGAAACTTCATAGTTCTATACTTTTTTAACTTAGTTGCAGCCTTTAAAAAAATATCATGACCTTTAACAGGGTAAAAATTTCCTATAATAGCCACCAAATAATAATTTTCTAAGCCCCACTTTTGACGTATTTGTGTACGAATATCGGGAGCAAAAAATTCATTAGGATCAAAAAAATTATAAACCACTTCGTTATTAATTTTTGAAAATTCATGATTATTCTTTAAGAATAGATTCTTCAAATATAGACTATTAAAAATAATAAAAGAAGGTCTAGCCTTTAAGAAATATCTAACACTACGTGGCTCAACGCTAAATCTCATATGACAGATAATGGGAATATTTAAAAATTTTGCGATAAACCCAGGGGCTCTGTAGCAAAAAAGATCGTTAACGTGGATGATATCAGGCGAAAAAGTTCTAACTAATTTAAGAAGATTTAAAAAAGTATTAATGAAACTTAAAATAGATGTTTTTCTAAAGTTGATATTCAAAGTTGAATAACTAATTTTTGCCTTGTTAAGGAGATTACAAAATTCTCCGCGTCCTGGAACAACAACGTGAACAGTATAAACTTCTTGAAATTTTTGAGCCATAGTTAATAAACTTTTATTTCCGCCACCAATATGAGATGCATTAGCTATATAAATGATTTTCATGATATAACTTTATCCCATAAATCCAAAATTAATGAAAAATGTTTTTCCAGACTATAATTAGAACTAATTTCTATAGCATTTAAAGACTTCTCAAATGCTTTTTGGGGATCATCTAAAATAGATTTAATAATTGCAAATAAAGAATTTAGGTCTCCAGGAGAATATATGTATCCTGCATTATTTGGTAAAAATTCTTTTACAGGACCCGAATCTGCGGCTACTACTATAGCTCCCGCATTCATAGCTTCTAAGATAACGATACCAAAAGATTCATTTTCACTAGGATGCAGAAAAATATGGGTATTTTTCATATGTTCCAAAACTTTATCATGTGGAAGGAAACCACGAAAATCGATTTTTTCCGTTAATGATAATTTTGCAGCTAATTGACGGAGATTATTCTTTTCAGGGCCATCTCCTATGATAGTTAATTTAACATCTTTTCTAAGGTTTAGTAAAAGTTTAGCAAGTTTAATGGCGTCAGATACCCTCTTTTGAGGGATTAGTCTGGAAACTACTAGAATTTTAACTCTTTTTTTCATGTCTTCTTTAAATTTGTTAAAACTTTTTTTTTCGTTAGTGATCAGTTTTATTCCGTTTGGAATGATAAAAAGATTATCTTCGTTAGCAATTTTACTCTTGCTTAACCATCTCATTTTTTGGAAGTTGCTGGGAAATATAACTGCAGATGCGTTCTTGTGTAAACATGTAATGATATTGCTAGAATATTGCAATATATGGCCATCGTGTGCTGATAGTATAAAAGGAATTTTTAATAGTTTAGATAAAGGAAAAGCTATGTCAAACGCCCATTGAATAAAATGGGCATGTATTAAATCAAATTTTCTGTATTTTTCAGACACATAAGATAAAGACAAAACTTTCTTGGCTGTTAGTTCTATGCCATAATTTTTAACTAAAGGCCAAAATTTATATAAGTTTTTTTGTAAAAAAAATAAAGATTGTAAAGAAAATAAATTTACTTTTTTGGGGGAATATTGAATTATATTTTGCTCGTATTCTTTAGGTATTTTGTAAGAATGAGTCTCTTTGTACTTGCATAATAGAGAAGCGTTAATGCCTTTTTTTATTGCGTATAAGAAGTCGTAGTATACAAAAGTTTGAGAAGGGACAGGAAACTTGCCTGTAACTAATAATATATTCATATTAAAAGCCTTTTGATAAAATCAAAAAAATTTTATTTTTAATTGTAGTAGTAAAACTAGAGAAAATAAAATGCAGCAAAAAAATATAAGCTAATGCCCCCAGAAAACAGGAAATGAAAATTACAAGAAAACTATCAAAATATATTTTTGAAAAGAAAATTTTTGTAAAAAATGTTATAATTAATAAAATAAAAGAAGAAGTAAATACAGGATATATTTCCGAGAAAAAAGGACGTAAACTAATGTTAAGAAGAGAGGATATTATATAAAAAATCACAGCAACTAAAAAAAAGACCGAAATTAACATGGCAAGCGCTATTCCAGTCAGGTTATAGTAATAGCCAAAAATTAAAACTAAGGGAACAAGAAGCATCAAGGTTACAAAGGAAATTTTAAAACTTAGATCAGGACGATTCTTACAATTAAACAAACCTCCTGCTGGTTGAATTAAGCACCGTAAAGCTGCACAGACGCACAATATCCGCAGAGGCGTTATAATTGGTAGCCATTGGTCTCCCCAAAGGGTAGGTACCAGGATATCTGCCACGGCTATAAGTCCAAAAAGCATTGGCCAGCAGACTAAACACACGTATTTTACCGCGGTCACGTAGCCGCGGAAAAGGGCCTCGTTATCGTCCTGAACCTTTGACAGGGCAGGGAATACAACATCTCCTACCGGGCGGGAGATGCGGTCGAAAACTAAATGTGGCAGGCGGTAGGCAAATTCATATAAACCAAGTTTATACGTACCCAACAAACGGCCCACAAGGAAATAATCCACATTCTGTTTTAAATAATTAGTAATCGAAAAAAGCCAGGTGTAAAAACCAAAACGAAAGAGATAACGAAAGGCGTCTTTGTGAAAAGTAAGCCTTGGGCGCCAGGCGCCGGTGGCGAGCCAGAGGGTCAGGTTGTAAAAAACCGCATTTACCATCATGCCAATTACCAGGGCCCAGTAAGTAAGGTTTGTCAACGCCACCAGGGCCACCGCGGTGCTTGATTCGAGCAAAATCGCTATGCCCCGAATGATATTTATTTTTTTGAATTCGAGATTTTTAGTCGCGAGTGTGCCGGGAATAGCGCCGATCAGACTTATTAGCAAAGTGAATGAAATAACCCTTATAACCGGTTCCACACGCGGTTCCTTCCAGAACATAGCTGCCAGCGGGGCGGTAAGAAAGACTGCTAGAAATACCGTTACCCTAACAGCACATGAAAGCCAGAAACTTGTGCTCAGGTCCTCTTCGGTAAGGTCTTTTTTTACGATAAGCCCGGTACCAAAACCAAGGGAAAGGGCGGTTACCAGAAGCTGTTGATAAAGAAGGGCCATGCCAAAAAGGCCAAAGTCCGAGGGTTTGAGCGCCCGCGCAAGATAGATACTTGCCCCCAGGCGCACGATGGTCTGCCAGCCACCGCCTGCCACCTGCCAGATCGCCGCACGCCCAGCCCTTTGTCCTAACGATTCCTCTGCCATTATCCCCTTTGTGTCTCCTATACCTTCAAGGCAAGGATCCGTTCCTGTTTTTCGTTCGGCAAAACAGGAACGGATCCCTGAGAACAATGTAAAAAAGCTCCCGGTAATACAAGGTTCTATTGCTTATATTTTAGCCAATGTTTTAAGTCTCTATTAATCAACTTTTCAAGTTCTAATATATCTTCTTCATAAACCGATATGTATTTTTGATAATCTATTTTTTTCTTTTTAAATCTCTTTTTATTTTCGATGTAGAAGAATGTCTTTTTGATAAGATGTCCCATTGGACTTTTTTTTATTCCTTCTAATATTGGCTCTAGTTTTATTTTAATTAAAAAGCTTTGAATTTTTGGAAATAGAATTTTATTATAGGTTTTATTTAATGATGAAGGTATAAAACTGGCATCTACATCAAGGAATTTATATATTTCTTTTGCTACCCGTTCAGGGCAAGTTAGAATATCATCATAAAGAAAAATTAAAACATTTTTTTTAGGAAAAAGATTGTAAAGTACCTTGATATGCTTTGAGTAAAAACCTACATTTTTTATATATTCTTTTTGCCAAAAAGCCTCTTCAAAAGAAATATCCTTATAATAAGAATTTTTTAGTAAGCTATATGCAGAGTATGCTCTATCTACAGGATGTCGCAAAGACACCAAAATTTTAACATTTGGAATGGTAGCAGCTATTCTTTCCAATGCTTTGTAATTATATATATAGTCAGGGGTTATCTCTCCAACAGCCTTTTTGCCTTTGGCTTCTTCGAAGAATTTCTTGTACCAATTTAAGCCTTTGTCAAAATGTGCATCAAAAAAGTGAAGCTCTTTTTGGGGAGGAACATAGATTTCCGAATGTTCTCTTAAACATTCAAAAATCCAGGTAGTTGCAGATCTTTGTACTCCAACCCCTATAAAGTTTGGTAACATTTTTTTCTCCGCAGCTCTATTTCAATAATTCGTGCACCAAACCCTTTGTCCTAACGATTCCTCTGCCATTATCCCCTTTGTGTCTCCTCCACCTTCAAGGCAAGGATCCGTTCCTGTTTTTCGTTCGGCAAAACAGGAACGGATCCCAGAGAATCCCTGTGAGCAATGTCAACAAGAAAATGCTCCCCGTAATAAAAGCGAGCTGACTAAGCACCAAAGCGAAAATACCTGAGCAACCCCATCCCTCGCTTCGTCCTTTCCCCATCCCTGCTCGCTGAAATTTATACAAATCATCAAGTTTTTACAAGTTATCAAGTTCTTACAAAAAAACTATCGTCCCAACCCCCACTCCCCTTAAAAAATAGGATTCGTTCCTATTTTTCTCTAACTTTCCATTTTAAGCGCCCAAAAATCCCCTCAAATCCCCTTAAAAGCTACCTTAACCGTCATAATTAAAAATGGGAACGGATCCCGGTTATGATTTTTATACGACCTATACCCTCATCCGATAAGAATAAAAAAACGGATCCGTTCCTATTTTTATGCCTGGACGTCCCCGTATCATAGCCCCTAAATTCCCACATCATGTGGTGGCCCGCTCTAATCGCGGGGTCACTGTTTTTCACGAAAGTGAAGATTATCTTAGTTTCCTCAATATGACAGCTGCCCTTAAAAAGCGTAGAGAAATCAAAATATGGGCCTTCTGTATCATGTCTAACCATGTCCATTTCTTAATTGTTCCCCAAAGTAAAGAAGACATGGTTAAATACCTACAAGGCCTGCTGGTATGCTATACCCAATATTATAACGACAAATATGAAACCGAAGGGCAACTCTGGAAAGCCAAGTATTTTTCTTCTGTGGTGGATCATGAAAACTATCTATGGCAAGTGCTTCGTTATATCGAACGTAACCCTGTCCGCGCAAACCTTACCCAGAATCCAGAAGATTACCCCTATTCCTCCGCCTCAAAAAATGGGATCGGATCCCATTTTTTAGACCCCCTGCCTTTTACTCCCGAAACCCTGAGGCTTTACAAAGAATGGCGCTCTTTGCCCGAACCGCCAGAATTGCTTGAGTTTTTAAGGAAATCAGTACGCAAAAACCTTCCCACGGGAGGTAAAACATTTCGTAAGAAACTGGGATACTGCCCCAGACCCCGCGGACGCCCTAGGAAAAAATAGATCTGTTTCTTTGCAAAACACCTGGGATCCGTTCCCATTTTTTGTTCCGAAAATAGGAACGGATCCCCCTGCGGTTGTACTTGCAACACTGCTCTTGGCCATTTTGCAAAGGTTTCATGTTATGTGTTCAAATAGTGTTATAACTTAATGAGACTTTTTCAAAATATCTAGGAACCGTTCTCATTTCTTCTCCCGAAAAAGGCGCTTAATGTCCCCATCAATGTCCCTCAAGCCCCTCAAACCCCTCAAACCATTTCTGGATTCTTCGGGTGCTGACGCACCCTCAGAATGACAGTGGTAAGTTGTCATTTCTGAGCCGAGCGCCAGCGAGGCGAAGAGCCTGCCCTGAGCCCTTCCTTTGTCATCCTGAGCCAAAGCCCTGAGCGAAGCGAAGGGGCAGGCGAAGGATCCACTAATAGATTCTTCGGGCCCAAGCCCTCAGAATGACAGTGGTATGTTGTCATCCTGAGCTGAGCGTAGCGAGGCGAAGAATCCACTAATCGACCTGTGGAACCAATCGACCTGTGGATTCTTCGGGCACTTCGTGCCCTCAGAATGACATGTAATGGCGCTCCCTCAGCATGACAGGGTAGGGGTGGATGTTAGGTTCGCTTCGTGCCTCAAAATGACATGTGAAGTTCGTATTCCTTACGATGTCTGGCATTTCAACACCCCCATTCAATATAACCTCTACAACCGCTAGAACTTACAGGTCACTGATCACTGCTTACAGATCACAGATGTTGCCTTTCGCCCTTAGCCTTTAGCCTTTCGCCTTTTGCCATTAAGAAAGCAACTCCTCTATATCACTTAAGTCTTCTGCTACTTCTATGGCCTCTTTTATCGCCCTAAGCTTGTCAACGTCTGCTATCTTGCTTATGGTAGCAAAGAGCTTGAGCCCCTTGGCACCAAATTTTAACTTAAGGCCGAGTTCAATGGCTTCAAGAAGTCCTTGCCTTATTCCCTGCTGAATTCCTTGCTGGATTCCCTGTTGGATTCCTTGCTCAAAGCCTTTTTAATCCCTATTTTTTCTGCCGTGGTGATGTAAGGCATTTTCTTTTCCTCCTCGTATCTTATGATTTCTTCGTGAAACTTAAGAGTTACTTCCTCTGGCAATGTTATCAGCCAGTCTATAAACTTATATAGCATGAGAATATCTTCCTTCTTGAACCCTTTTTCATAAAGACGTTTAACCAGAGTGATTTTCCAGAAAAGCCGATCATCTATATTTTTCTTGGTTTCCAGCTCTTTAAGATGGGTCATCACGATGATGGCAAAGGGATTCTTGCTCTCCTAAAGCTCATCCCATCTTTCTCGGTAATCAAGAAGCTTTACTACTGGAAACTTGAATTCAAGCTTGAAATCCCAATATTTCACTTTGTATTTATTGGGTCTAAAAGAAGGCGAAGGGTTCATTTTTTGCGAAACTACCAAAAATATAAAGCGCTGCTATTTTAGCGGCGTTTTGAGATACATATTTTTGGATTTTGGCAATAATTTTCTCTCTTTCTATTTTTTTCATAGCTAAAATATGGGGATCCGTTCCCATTTTTTTCGTTCCGAAAAATGGGAACGGTGTCATAACCAGGGCGGGAAAAAGCCCGCCCTGGCACTCTCTTACACAATTGTTTCCCTTGCGATGAATACTTTCAGATGTCGTTTGTTTTCATTATGTTTTGAACTGATTGACCAGAATTTTCATATTTTTTGAGAGAGAAGCAAGTCTTTCACGTTGTTTTTTTACTCCTTCCATACTTTCACGCACAAGTTCTGCAGCTTTTTGCATTTCTGGAACCAATTTGGAAAGCCCTTCTGCCTTTGAAGCTACATCGTTCATGTTTTCAGATATACCTGAAACCGTTGCGGTTTGCTCTTCAACGGCCGCGGCAATGGTGTTTGAGACTTCATTTACTCTTTCAATTACCTTTGAGATGCGTTCTATGGCTTCAACTACCTGTTTGGAAGAGGCTTGGATACCATAGACCTTTTTAGAAATGTCTTCGGTGGCCTCAGAGGTTTGTTTAGCAAGGTCTTTTACCTCGTTGGCTACTACAGCAAAACCCTTTCCGGCTTCTCCGGCTCGAGCGGCTTCTATCGTGGCGTTTAAGGCTAAAAGGTTGGTCTGATCAGCGATAGAATTGATAAAGTTGACCACTTCTCCAATTTCTTGAGAGCCTTTATCTAAGGCATCGAAGGTCTTAATCACATTCTGAATTTGCTCTTGGGCTTCAGCAGCTATGCTAGCAGCAGTGGCTGTTTGTTGAGAGATTTCAGATATGGCTTGTTCCATTTCGGAAATCATCCTATGTACTTCTTCTGTTCGTTTAACTAGGACTTCACTGGTGTTACTTATGTTACTTGTTTGCTTTTCCATTACTGAGATGCCATCTTCTAAAGCATGGGCAGCATTATCAAGATGGCCTGAGGTCTCATAGATGTTTTGAACCTGTTCTTTGAGCTTGATAACTATCTTTTTAAGTTTTGTCAGGAAAGTATTAAATGCCTGGGACAAGGAGCCCACTTCATCTTTGCCTAACACAGGGAGTTCCTTGGTGAGATCTCCCTCTCCCTGTGCTATATCTTCCATGCGTGTGGCAGCAAGGCAGATCTGACTTCTTACGATATTTGCTAGCCATATTACTACCATTATTGCTAATATAGATGCAATAGAAAACACAATTACTACTTTAAAGATGTCTTCTTTTAGTACGGCTTCAAGATCAGAAAGGTCTCTGCCTACCACGAATACACCAATGGTTTTGCCCTCGAAATTTTTGATAGGTTTAAGTCCTATTCCATAGTCCTTAAAAAGAATTATTTTTTCTTTACTTAGGCCTTGATTAAGTATCTCGGTTGTTAACACTTTAGGGGGTAATTCTTTATAAGAAGTAGCCAGTATTAAATTGCCCACTTTTTGTTTTTTGTTCATAATTTTGGCTATTTCAGGCTTTATAAAGCCTGTATTGCGTTTTCTTCTCCGCTTAATATTTGGAAAAGTTCTTTTAAAGGGATACCAGTTTCAATACTGCCGACATAAAGTCCTCGATAATATACCGGGGCGATTGCCCTGAGAAAAAGCCCCCCTCTTCCTGCTTCAATTCCTGCAAAAACTTGTTTATTACGTATTATTTTTGCAATCATAGGACGAGTTAAGGTTAAATCGTCTCCATATCTATTTGGAGCCCAGCTTCTTAAAAAAGAATGGCCATCTGCCGTATGAATATGAACTTCTGTTTTTAGTTTTGAATCATTATTAATCTTTTCTAAAATAGGAGTAAGAACTTTTAAGGCTTTGTTGCGATCGTTTTCAGCTATAGCAGCTTGTAAACGACTAATTTCTGAAAGGGTAACTACCAGATTTGTAGCAGCGTTTAGAGCTTCATTTATCCCTCGGGTTAAGGTAAAAACGCTGTCTTGGACTTGTTCTTGGCCTGCCCTTTTAATAATGCTTCTTGCCGAACGAATATTAAAAAAAATCGCTACCAGAGCCAAAGAAATAACAGTAAACAAAAAGGGAATAAGAATCTTATAACGTAAAGACAGATCAGAAAAAGAATAGCGCATACACTCCTCCTAACCCCTATTTAGGAATTTTTTTCTCTTAAATTATGTTCGGTCTTACTGAAGATTTCTTAAATAATTTTTTAAAGACATTTCGGGGATACTTTTCGTTTTTTAGGAAAAAAATGGTAAAGGATCATTTAAACGCTAGAGTGAGGTTGTAGGCCTTGTAACTTTAAAAAAAATTTTCCAAAAATTTTGCCAAGTTTGTGGAGTAATAAAAATGGGTGGGAACTAATACAGATTAGGAAGATAGGCTCGGATTTTTTGCAGGAAATAACGACGTAAACAATTCTCATGTGGTGGGCCGCGGAGGACTCGAACCTCCAACCTATGGATTAAGAGTCCATTGCTCTACCAAATTGAGCTAGCGGCCCACGCCACAAAAAATAACACGTTTGTTTTAATTGTCAAAGTCTAACTTAAGAGGCTTCTTTTAAAGGTATTCTTAAAACTTGGCCAATCTTAAGACGTGTGGTGCTTAGCCTGTTTACTCGCATTATTTTTTTAGGGCTGGTATTGAATTTTTTAGCGATTTTCCAGAGACTGTCACCGCGGCGGACCACGTAAGTTACGGTCTTTTTGTGATAACGTTTGGCTACGTATTTGCGACCAACAGGGATCTTGAGCTTCTGTCCGGCCCTCAAACGCCTGGGGTTGGAAATGTTATTAACCCGCATGATTGCCGTAACAGAAGTGCGGTACCTACGGGCTAAATGCGACAGGGTCTCACCGCGTCTTAGGCGGTGATAGACGTAATAAGTCTGAGCTGGCTTCCAAGGTTTTATTTTTTTGTTTTCCAGAAGTGCTACAAGTTTTGGCCCATAGCCTTTGGGAATTTTGAGGGTGTATTTTGGGGGGGTGACTTTATAGCGCAGCTCGGGGTTAAATTCTGCTAGTATTTGAGATTTTATTCCCAATGCCTTGGCAATACTTTTTAAACTGTATTGTTTATGGACTTCAACGACATCATATTCCAGAGGAGGATCAGGCTGAGGAAGCTTAAAACCGTATTTTTCAGGATCCTTCAGAATATGTAGCACGGCTAAAAACCGAGGCACGTAACGCGCTGTTTCTCTAGGAAGTTTTTGATATAGATCCCAGAAATTGTCCAGGTAGTTGATTTTTTGGCGGCGAATAACTCTCAAGACGTGCCCTTCGCCACAATTGTAGGCTGCTAGTACGGTAGTCCAGTCTCCGAAAATGTTGTGTAGTTCTTTTAGATAGGCGATAGCTGCCTTGGTGGATTTTTCTGGATCCATGCGTTCGTCTATCCAGGCATTTCTCTTTAGGCCAAATTTGTATCCGGTGGAAGGGATGAATTGCCAAAGCCCCAAGGCCCTGGCGCGGGAAAGGGCCTTTACTTTGAAGCCACTTTCTATCAAAGGGAGCCAAGAAAGCTCTTCAGGAAGCCCAGCCTGCCTGAGATATTTGACAATCATGGGGCGATATCGCCCTGACCGCTTGTATGCGTTTAAGAAAAAACTGCGTTCAACTGTTTGGAACCGCTTGATTTCGTATTCCACGTATTTGTTGATAACAAGCGGAATTTCAGAACAAAAACCTTTGCAAGAAGTGTGGCGTGAGGCGTAAATTTCTAAAATCCTTTTGGCTATCATGAAACGCAGGTCTTCTTTTTGCTGGATAAGCTCAGCTTGGTCGTCGGTTTCAACCTGAAGAATCAACTCATAGGCCTGGTCTAAAGCATGTAAAGAGCCTTCGTCATCTCCCTTGTCTCTCAGGTCTAGGGCAAGGTTGTAATATTCTAAGGCCGTATCAATGAGCTCTTGAGGACTCTCTTGAGAAGAGGTTGTAGTATCTTCTTCAGTATTAGAGAGCGCTTTAACATTATTGTCTTGTTCTTCATTGTCTTGTTCTTTATTTTGTGGTTTTTCTTCAGCTAAATTGTCTTGTGGGCTAGGTAAAGAGTTTTCTTTTTCAAGATTGGATTCAAGGAAGGTTTTGCTCAACGAACTAGAAGGTCGAGGTGATACGTTTTTGGGAGCACAACCTGCCAAGAAGATAGTAATTATCGCTAATACCCAGAGGAGATATTTTTTACTATTTCTCATATGGCCCATCTTCCCAAATTAAAATAGTTTGTCAACCCGAACTTTAAATCAAATATTGTTTTCATTTAATATTTTTGACCAATCAAGGGATGGTTTTTCTTTCGCAATAACAAATAGTTGATCTTTAGGACAAACGAATATGTTTTCATCGGGATTTATAATAATTTCATTTGTTTCGTATCTTTTTATACCCAACAGTAACGCATGGGCCTCTGTTTTTCGTAAAAGTTTTCTGATTTCAGGTACTTTGATACATACATTCATATCCGGCCAAGCTTGGATGCTGTAAAAAGTGTTCCCCTCACCGGTGCGCATAAGCCTAAAAACTACGTCTGATAGCTCGGGATTTGACAATTCTCTTGCCAGCATTAAATCGTAAATACGGGTAACAGTGGTTATTTTGGGATATTGCTTCTTGCTTACCTCTGCAAGTTTTTGACGAGCTTTATTGATGCGATTGATATGTTTAATATTTTCTCTATCTCTTAAATAGACCGTTATAAATGCCATTTTATTAAAGTCATCAACAGCCATGGTACTTAAGATACTTTCCTCATCGTTAATGCCATAAATGATAACTTTTTGGGCCTTTTTTAAATTTGCTTTTTTAAGTGTTTCTTCTTGGTCGATCTTTCCAAAAACAAAATCTACTTCTTCAGGGTAAGGATTTTCTTTATATTTGTCCGAACATACGACAATTTCTGCATGTTCGCCAAAGTCTTTGCGAAGCTCCCTGATAATGGTTTTTAATTTTTTAGGGGCTCCTCCACCTAAAATCACGATGTGATCTTTGTGTTTAATTTCCTGAAGCCCCTTCAATCGCTTTTTCCTCCTTTCGATGATTTTGTCGGTGCCAGCGCCAATTATGGTAAACATGAGGCCTATCCCAAAAATCATGTCAAAAATTGCGATGACCTGTCCAGGAATACTCTGAGGTATTACGTCTCCGTAACCAACAGTTGTGGCAGTGACAAAAAACCACCACGTTCCTTTCCAAAGGGTTTTGGGGAGGGAGTCTTCTGCAAAAGTTTGGTAATCAAAAACCAACAAAAGAAAGGCAGAAATGCAATGAAGGGTCAGCAGAATGACAATAAGGGTTAGCCAATCGTGTTTGCGCAAAATGCGTTCTATCTTTTTTAGAAAAAGGAAAAACATTTTACACTTCTGACAAATTTTTTAGAGACCTTTAAAAAATACTAGCATCCATTCTTTTTTCGAAACGAAAAATAGAAACGGATTCCTTCTGCTGGCAATAAAGTCTTAGCAATTTTGCAAAGGTCTCTTTTAATTTTAATCGGGATTTTATAGAAAAAATGAAAACTTGTCAGGGGATAACATCGGTATACCGGGCGAGAAATCCCGAAGAATCATATAAATCTTGCGGGTAAAGCTTCCATTTTTTGAGGTATTTTTTTATTAAAGGAATCTTTTCTAGCACGAGAGCGACGTGTAAGCGAAGCAACTGGCAGTATGCCAAAGTTCTCTCAAGGGAGCCGGTGAGGACTTGAACCGGACAGCGCCCTCCGCAATAAGGTTCGATACCGCAAAAATGGCACCCTAAAGCTTCTTTGTAATTAACAAGTTCTGGGAGAGCCTCGGTTTTTATCTCAAGTTCACCACTATCTTTTATCTCTCCAATGGCAAATTCAAGGGGAAGGTCTGCACAGGCAAGGATCTTTCCCCCTACAAGATCAAAATTTTCGGCCCGTTCAACCCCGCAGGCAGTGTGCCCTCGTCTTGTTCCGGTAAGAAGAAAGGCAATCAGTTCGTTTAGGTGGATTATGGGTAAAATTTTTCCTTCACTCAGATAATTCAAATAGGCATCCAGGATTTGAGAGAATTCTTTTTCATAGCGGGAGATATATCCTGAAAAATCCAGAAAAGGTTTGTCTGTTTCAGCAAAGTGATAAAAGAAATAGTCAGCAAGGCCGTTTTCATAGAGATCCATAAACCCTTGAAAACAATCGGCAAGAGATTGTTCTTCTCGAAGGGTTGACCAAATCAGCACTTGCGCCTTTGAATTTTCTTTCAACAAAGAAATGTTTCGATGGATTATATCAAGGTTTGTGCCGATTCTAACGGCTTCATGCTGTTCTTTGCGTCCGTCGATAGAAAAAGAGTATAGCCAAAAATCTTTAACTATCTCAGGATAATTTTCCCAGGCCTTAGCAACTAACATGCCGTTGGTAATGAGCATAAAGCGCAGTCGAGAAGCGATAGGGGATTTTTCAAGGATTTCTTTTATTTTGATTATTTTTTGGGGCGCAAGAAGCGGCTCTCCGCCATAAAATACAATTGTCACTGGTCTTTTTGGGTATTCGTTGGCAAGCTGAATGATGCCTTTTGCTTCACGTTCTGGTTCTGCTTCGAAGATTTCCAGGGCTTCTAAACGATTTTCGCAAGTAAGGGAAACATTGATACAGCCTCTACAACGGGCGTTGCAGCGACCAGTAATCGTTACGTGGATGATAAGGGAAGAGTCAAGTTCTAATTTGTGGTCAAAAAGGCCCTTTTCGATAACAACAGCATGAGGAGAGGCTAAATTCCCGTATTTAAAATGACAAAACGATACGTTATAATAGCTCGCAATTTCTGCATTAAATTTGCTAAAGAATTTAGCATTTATATGCTCCATGTAATTAGCTTGCTTAATTTTTATTGATAAAGCAAGTAGATGGTATTTATAATTTAGTTTTCTTATTTTGGTGTTACAGAAATTGTCAATTTGTTAAGGAGGTTGATGTTTTCTATGAGATTTATTAATAAACTTTGTTTTAGTGTTAGTTTTTTGCTACTATTTTTTGCCTGGATTACGCTTTCAACCTGTCAGGCTTATAAGAATGCCTATTCTGTTCGTTGGGTAATTGATGGGGATACCATAATCCTGTCAAATGGAGAAAAAGTTCGCTATGCCGGAATAAATGCCCCGGAAATCCCCCATGAAGACCAGCCTGGTGAGCCTTATGGAAAAAAAGCTTTGCGTTTCAATATCAAGCTGGTCAAGGGGAAAAAGGTCATAATTGAACCTGCAGAGGAAAAAAGGGATAGATTCGGAAGACTTCTTGCTTACGTATTCCTCCCTGACGGCACTTTTGTGCAGGAGGCCATTGTTTCTGCAGGTCTTGCCTTTGCCTGCTATACCTACCCGAACGTCAAATACTTTGACCGTCTGCTTGCGGCGCAACGTGAAGCCATGAGATATAAGCGGGGGCTGTGGTGGGAAGAAAATCTTTTTCGCGGAGAACCTTTTTATATTGGCAATAAACGTAGCAGACGATTTCACCGGCAAAGTTGCGGCTTTGGGAAGCGCACCTCCGCGCGCAACCGCGTAATTTTTTCCACTATGAAACAGGCCTTTTATGAGGGGTATTGTCCGTGCAAAAAATGTCGTCCGTGGCCTGGTCCCTAACTTGTGATACAAATTAAACTAGGTAATAATTTCAAAAACAGGTGAAAATATGGATAAAAAAGATATAGAAGCACGCTTAAAAGAACTTCGCCGAGAGATCGACAGCCTTGACCGTACTATTCTTGACTCTTTAAAAAAGCGTTATCAGATAGTCAGAGAAGTTGGAGAACTTAAAAGAAAGCTTGGCGCAAGCGTATTAGATCTTTCCCGTGAAAGAGCCGTTATCCAAAAAATACTTGAAGAAAACCAAGGGGTCTTTCCTGAGGAATCCCTAAAAGCTATTTTTCTTGAAATTGTTCATACTTGCCGCACGGCCCAGGAGCCTCAAAAGGTGGCTTATCTCGGCCCAGAGGCTACCTTTAGTCACATGGCGGCTATAAAATTTTTCGGTCAGGCGGCATCTTTTTTGCCGCTGGAATCCGTACTTGATGTTTTTGAAGAAACCGAGGCTGGACGAGCACATTTTGGGGTAGTGCCGGTGGAAAACTCCATTGAAGGGACGGTCTCCGCCACCCTTGATGCCTTCTCTGATTACAAACTAAAAGTATGTGGTGAAATTTTCATTCCCATAAGTCACGATCTTTTAAATCAGACAGGTAAGCGCGAAGACATCAGAAAAGTTCTTTCACATCCGCATGCCCTAGCACAATGCCGGCGCTGGTTACGCAAAAATTTGCCGTCTGTGCCGGTGGAAGAAGTTTCTTCCACCGCTTTTGCCGCTCGCTGGGCTGCTGTTGATCCCTCTGTAGCAGCTATTGCCAGTCCGCTTGCCGCGCGCACCTATCATCTTCAGGTAGTGGCCAGCCGAATTGAAGATTTTCACGGAAATGTCACCCGTTTTTGGGTAATCGGCCAAGATTCTCCCAAACCCACGGGAAAAGATAAATCCTCTTTCTTTTTTAGTATTTCGGACCGGCCAGGTGCCCTTTACGAAGTCTTGAGTTGCTTTGCGCAAAAAGGTATAAATTTAACCAAAATAGAAAGCAGACCTGCTAAAAAAGAGCCGTGGCGCTACTTTTTCTTTCTTGATTGCGAAGGGCACATTGAAGATAAAGACGTACAAGAATGCGTGGAAGAACTAGCCAAGATTTGTGCACATCTCGAGTGGCTTGGGTCATACCCAGCGGGGGATTAACTTTTGCCAAAAGAAACAATTCAAAGCTTGCCCCCTCATTGTTGGCCCAGACTTCAGCCCTGGCAGAAGAATTGATAGACAAACATTTTTCTCTTTCATCACAAGAGTGGCGCCGCCTGCAATACGAAATCATCCCACAGGAAAAGATTTTAATAACAATTCCTAACGATGCTTTGGCTACTCTTTTCCTTTTACAAAACCATGAAATTTTACCCCGTAAAAGAAGAGAATTTTTTGGTCTAGCTTTAGCAGAAGAAAAACTTGTCGCCCTAGGGAAATCTTCATCTTTTCTTAATGCTCTTTTGCTTTATATTTTTACCCATGAACTGGTGCACATGGTACGTTTTGTAAGGTTTTGCGCAAATTTCTGGATGGCTCTTCCTGAGCGCTTAAAAGAAGAAAGAAGGGTACACCATTTGACCAAAGAAGTATTATCTTATTATCGGTGCAGGGAACTTGAAAAAGTGATCAAGCATTTTGATAAAATTTATACTTAGGAGGTAAAAAATGCCTATTTACGAATACGAATGCGAAAATTGTGGCCGACATTACGAAGTTTGGCAAAAAATCACCGACGAACCCCTGACTACTTGTGAGGCCTGTAAAGGGAAGTTGCGCAAGCTTGTTAGTCAGAGTTCCTTTGTATTAAAAGGATCGGGCTGGTATGTAACTGACTATGCCAGAAAAGAAAAGAAAGACACTAAAAGCAAAGATACCTCTTCGACTAAGTCTGACAAGTAGTCTATTAGATATGAATAGAGAAAAAGAAGGGGGCTTTTAGCCCCCTTCTTTTTTATTGCGGAATGACTTCCAGGTCTTCTGCATTACGTGGGTAAATTTGTGGTTCAGTGCGATAGTATCCCACTACACCCGTAATGTTTACTTTAGCGCCTTCCCAGACAAGCTCTGAAAGATCAAATCCTGCTTTGCCACAATAGATAGTAAGGTTGCTATTCCCATCAGAAACAACTACTTTCGAACTGGTTACACTTGTTACTTCTACGTTTTCAATTGTTACAAGAGTTCCGTAATTTGCTTCGACATCTTCAATAGTTATTTCTTTGGGTTCAGGAACATTGGTTGTGCCAGCTTTCTGAACGTCTTCGTCTGTGGCCGGAACGATTTCTACCATGCCGTTATATTGGGTTAGCGTTCCTTTTACCTCTAAAATGTCACCTGGAGATATTTCTGGAGCATCAATAGAGCCTAGCCAAAGGGCAATTCCCTGGCTTTCGTCCTGAATGAAAACTAGGTTCCCAAAAACAGCAGTTACGGTACCAGAGACTTTAACGGTCTTGTTTTCAAGAGTTGCGTATTGCTCATAAGCGTCTTTAATCTGGTTGAGTTCGATAACGGAAGGTGTATTTTCGGAATTTTCTACGACTACGATGTCTTCAATACTTCTGGGATAGATTTGAGGTTCATCTCCGTAATATCCTACCACCCCGGTAACGTCTATTTTATCTCCGGTAGTTACGATACCGGTAGGATTAAAGCCGGCCTTACCGCAGTAGATTGTTAGTTGATTATTGCCATCGGAGACGTAGATTTTACTTGAGGTAACAGAAGTTACTTCTACGTTCTTAATTACTACTAAAGTGCCGTAATTGCTGTCTATTTCTGCCAAGGTAATTTCTTTAGGGTCGGGAACACTTTGTGTTCCATCGATAGTTAAATCTTCATCGTTTAGTGGGACAATTTCTACCATGCCATTATACTTGGTTAACCCGCCTTTTACGGTGATTTTGTCTCCAAGCTCTAACGATGGAGCGGTAATTTCGCCAAGCCAAAGGGCAATGCCTTGGGTGTCATCCTGGATAAAGACAAGGTTTCCAAATATGGCGGTTACTACGCCAGAAGTTTTAACGATTTTGTTTTCTAAAGTATCATACTGATCGTAAGCTTGTTTAATGTTTTCTAATTCAACTACGAGGTTTTCCAGATCTACGTGATCATAAATTTCTACGTCTTCCTGGCTTACCAGTTTAAGCTCTTTGGTGCCCTTAAACTGGGTAACCTGTCCTCTTAAGCGTACCTTATCTCCCACCTTGAATTCGGGATGATGACAATCACCAGCCCATACCACGATACTTCCTGTGTCATCTTGAAGAGTTAAAAGATTTCCTGAAGCCATTACCGCGGTAATTACTGCATCAACTTTGACAAAACGTCCGTAGAAGTTTTCGAAATTATAGTCATCGATGATGTCAGCAATTGGCATAATTTTTTCTTCAGAAAACTTGCAGAGCAGGTCTTTACTAAGGGTACTTCCATCTTGAGCCGTAGCAACAATGGTTACGTGGTGTAAATCTCCATCATTTATGGGTACGTTTATGGTTCCAGTTACGTGATACCAGTCGATCTTTGGGGTATCAACTTTTGAAACATTAAAGCAATCTTTAAGGTTGCCGTCTATTTCGTAACAAACACTTGTTATATTTTTCCCTTCGTCATAAATGTTAAATTCAGCGGGAACTTCACCGCTAATAGTTACGTCAACGGGTGCTAGAAGATTAATTTGTTTATCAGAGTCAATTGCCTTATAAAAACGATGCACTTCATGGTCTTTCAAGTAGTAGATAGCATAACCGATAGGGTTACCATCGGGAGTTTTCCCTGTTTGCCACCAGTCGCCACAAACAGCTCCGTCTTGATATTCAGGGATACCGTTTCTGTAAATTACTCTGTTATCGTGGGTATGACCTGCTAATAAGATGATATTATCTTTATAGGGTTCGATTACATTCATGAACTCCTGATAGCTTTCTTCGGTCCAGGAACCAAGAGGTTGGTGATAAGAGATAATGATAAACTTATCTTTGTTTGCTTCTAGGTCAGATTTTAGCCAGTTTAGTTGTTCTTCAGGTAAGCTAACTACTCTGTATCCGGTTTCGGGGAGCTCTTCAGGGTCTATTACCACAAAGTGATAATCACCTTTATCATAAGAGTAATATACCTTTTCCTTACCAATGTCTAGGTACTGAAGGATTAAGCCTTCGTCATAGCGCGGGTCAGCGGTGTCAACGCCGGTTAGTTTTATGCCAGCCCGGTCGTGGTTGCCAGGGGCATAAAGAAAGGCAATGTGGTTATCTACGATAGGATCACGTACGTGTTCTTTGGCCAAGATGAACCAATTTTCGGCGGTGTCTAAATCGCGGTCTTCAGCATGGGCCACAATATCTCCGGTTTGGATAAAAACATCGGGATTGTAGTCTAAAACTTGTTGGACGGCCTTATCGGTGGTTTCAACCGCTGGAATAGTGCCACCAAAAATATCTGCTATTTCCGGGTCAGTGGCCAGGTGTATGTCGGCAAAGTGCAACAGAAATACGCCATTTTCTTGGGTTTCGTTGTCAACAATGACTAAATGACCATTTTCTAACTTTAATTCACAACCAATTAATGTTAAAGACAAAATCAAAATCGAAAGCAAAGACCACAACCATCTTTTCTTTAAAAATTTCATAGTCCCCCTCCTAAAGATTTTTTTTGTTGAGGGCGATTTTTAGCAGGAGCTTGTTAATTAGCCTTTAACAATTTCTGACAAAAGGGTTAAAAGTTGTGGAGAGTTTGGCCAAACATCTCTTTTAAATATCCGGTTGGCTTGCAATACTGACCTCGGCGATTTCGTGCAGGTTTTTGTAGGAAGAGGTGGCTAGAGTTTAGGAAGGTAATCCGGTTTGCAATTAAAAATAGCGTGGAAGATATTGCCTTTAAATTTCGGGTTCTCAGGATAGAGCTTTTCTTCAAGTATTTTTTCCATCTTGGCCCGTCTGGTGTAGGGGCTAAGTGGGCAGGGATTTTTAAAAACCGGTAGAGCTTCTTTTTTAGCAAAGGCAGAGATTAGTTTTTTTTCTACGAAAATAAGCGGCCTTATGATGTAAAGCTCGCCTTTAAACATTTCTTGTTTGGGAAGCATAGTAGCGAGTTCTCCGTGGTAGCACATGTTCAAGAAAAAAGTAACGATGAGGTCGTCTTTGTGGTGTCCAAAAGCGATCTTGTTATATTTTTTTTCTCCCGCTAGGCGAAAGAGATGCTTGCGTCTAAACCAGGAACATACAAAACAGGGGGAGACTTTTTTTTCTTTTGCTTCAAGTGCCATTTGGCCATAGTTGGTAAAGAAAACTTCAAAAGGGACTGCCAATTTTTCACAGTAATCTTTTAAAGCTTTAATTTTTTTTTCGTGGTCTGCTGGCGTATCAAAACCCATATCAAGGTGTACGGCAAAAAGCTCCCAGCGGAAAGGGGTCTTGCGGCGCCATTCTGCCAAAAAGCTTAAAAGCACAAGGCTGTCTTCTCCGCCAGAAAGGCCAAGGAGTACGCGGTCTCCTTCTGCCAAGAGTTCATAGCGATGAATAGCTCTACCGATGAGTCGTTTCAGGCGTGGGTAAAGTTTGGGCATCTTTCGGTTTGGCATAAGGAGCAGGACAAGATTTTGGCACCCCCTGGGTGCCGGTAATATTTCAGAGGCTTACAGGTTGACCCCTCATAAAAGACAAAACTAACCATCCAATAATCAACGCGATAAAAATCCACCAAGCACGCATGGCAAAACTTTACCATTTCAATGGGAAAAAGCTAGTCCAGTTAGAAATTTTTCTTAGAAGTTGCTAATGGGTCAAAGATTAAGCTAATTTGAAAGAAAATCAAAATTTATTACTGGGGCCATTAAACACAAATCCTTGAGGGCCATGTCGGCTAAAAATGCTCTACAAATAAATGTTTTTCAGGAGCAAAATAATGAAAAAGCTTCCCGTGGGCATACAGAGTTTTGTGGAAATCCGCACTGAAGGTTATTACTACGTAGATAAAACTTTCTTTGTAAAAAAACTCGTTGACGAAGGGAAGTATTTTTTCCTTTCTCGTCCCAGGCGTTTCGGGAAGAGCCTTTTTCTTGATACTCTACGCCAGGCTTTCCTGGGTAAGCGCGAGCTTTTCCAAGGGCTTTTCTTAGAGAACAATTGGGACTGGTCCAAGAAATATCCTGTAGTCTATATTTCTTTCGGGGCGGGAGTGATTAGGTCTCGTGATGAGCTTGTGGAGACCTTTTTCTCTATCTTAAGACGCCATGCTGACAAATATCAAATAACTTATCAGGAAAAACTTCCAAACAAGCGCTTCGAAGAACTTATTTTGCGTCTTAATGAAAAATGCAACCAAAAAGTCGTGGTGCTTATCGACGAGTATGATAAACCCATTCTTGATAATATCGACAAACCAGAGCTTGCAAGAGAGATTCGCGAAGAGTTGAAAAACTTCTACTCCGTGCTCAAAGACGCAGACCCTTATCTTAAGTTTTGCTTCCTGACGGGTGTTACCAAGTTTTCCAAGGTTTCGATTTTTTCAGGCCTTAATAACCTGGAAGACATAACCATTTTGCCTGATTACGCTACCATCTGCGGCTACACGCAGGAAGAATTTGAAAACACCTTTGCCGACCGCCTGGAAGGAGTTGATCTTTCCGAGGTACGCCGCTGGTATAACGGCTACTCTTGGCTGGGCGATCCTGTTTACAATCCCTTCGACATTCTGCTCTTTTTGCGAAATTATGAATTCAGACCTTACTGGTTTGAAACCGGCACGCCGACTTTTCTGATAAAGCTTCTTTTGGAAAGAAAATTTCTTGTTCCTGAGCTTGAAGAAGTAGAGGTTGGGGAGGCCCTCCTTGAAAGCTTTGACATAGAAACCATCGAACTTGAGACGGTGCTTTTTCAGACAGGTTATCTCACCATCAAAGAGCTTCGAAAACGAGGCCCTCGGAGGAGATATCTCCTGGGATATCCCAATCTTGAAGTGAAGATGAGTTTTACCGATGCCGTGCTTAATTTTCTCTCAGAAAGATTGTCAGCCAAAGAGCGTTTGATAGACAGGCTTTACGATGCTCTCGAGGCGGAAGATTTTGAGGCTCTAAGAGGCATATTTTACGGTTTTTTTGCAGGGATTCCGCATGATTGGTATCGGAAGACGGAGCTTGCGGGTTACGAGGGCTTTTACGCGAGCATTTTTTACTGTTATTTTGCGGCGCTAGGTTTGGACGTGCGTGTGGAAGAGGCCACGAACCAGGGCCGTCTTGATATGGCGGTAACCTTTGAGGGCCGGTGCTATCTTTTTGAGTTTAAGGTAGTAGAGGATAAGGCCGAAGGGAAAGCCCTTTTGCAACTAAAAGAGAAGCGCTATTGGGAAAAGTATCAGGGCAAGTGCAAGAAGATTTGGCTCATCGGGGTTGAGTTCAGCAAGCGTGAGCGGAACATCGTTTCTTTTGAAGTGGAGGAAATTAAGAAAGCATAAAAGAGACCTTTGCAAACACCTTTTCTTAAAGTCTTGGTGTGTTGTAAAGGTCTCCAAAAGTTTGGATAAAAAATGTCGCTTATCTCTCAGATAGAGCTTGATGAATGCCAGGAAAAAGCGGCCACTGCTCCGGGTAGTGCTTTGGTGATCGCTGGCCCTGGGGCCGGTAAAACCCGCGTGCTTCTTGCCCGGGCGCTTTATCTCTTATCACAAGGTGTCCCCGAAGAGAAAATCTTCCTCATTACCTTTACTTTGAAAACTGCTCATGAACTTAAAGAAAGGCTTAAGGCAAAGGGGCTTAGCCACATAAAAGTTGATACCTTTCACGGGCTTGCCTACGAGCTTTGCCGCCAAAAAGGAATATCGCCCAAACTTGCCAGCGATCAAGAACTTAAAGAAATTTTTAAAGCGCTTTCCCGAAAGTTTAATCTTCCCCTTAAAACCATTGAAAAAAGACTCAACGAAGATCCTGAAATCAAAAAGACATACCGCCAGATGCTTGCCGCCCAGGGGCTCTGGGATTTTTCTTTGCTTCTTGAAGAGGGGGCCAAACACGAGCTAGGAGAGGAAAAAGTCCATCTTTTAGTTGATGAATTTCAAGACTTAAACCAAGAACTCGTTTCGTTTCTTTTAAGTTTCCGTAAAGCAGAGGTCTTTTTAGTAGGGGATCCTGCCCAAGCCATTTACGGGTTCCGCGGAGCAAGGCCCCAGGTAGTAAAAGACTACCTCGTAAAAATCTCGCCTGAGGTCTATTTTTTGGAAAAAAGCTACCGGGTGCCTGAAAAAATACTTACTTTGGCTGAAGAACTCAGGGAGACAGAGGGGTTTCCTCAAAAGAAACTTAAGGCGGCAAGAAGTGGCGGAGAAGTGCTGGGGCTCTCGTTTGCTAATCCTGCCGCGGAGGCAAAGGCCATTGCCAGAGAGGTAGTTGAGCTTCTCGGGGGCATCCAGCTTGAGCAAAGCAAAAGGGGGTATGCACCCTCAGAAATTGCCATTTTGGTACGGGTAAGGGCACTTATTAAACCCCTTAAAGAGGCTTTGGCAAAAGAAGGGATTCCCTTTGAAGTACCCCAAGAAACTTCCTCCGAAGAATTGGAAGAACTTGAAAAGCTAATTTCTTTGGCAAGTAAAGAAAAATCTCTTTTGGCTTTGCGCCAAAAATTTCTTCCCAAAAACGAACTTTTGCTTGAAATTTTGAGGCAAAGCCGAGACGTGCCAGAGCTTTCATTCAAGCTTGGGCTTTTGAAAACCCAGTTAAGCATCAGTTTGAAACGCACAGGGGTCCCTTTGCTTACGGTTCATGAAGCCAAGGGGCTTGAGTTTGAGGTGGTGATTTTGGCAGGTGCGGAAGAGGGCCTTTTGCCTTTTACCCTGCTTGAAGAAGTGGACTTTGCCGAGGAACGCCGCATTACTTATGTTGCCATGACCAGGGCCAAAGAGGCCTTTTATTTCACCTGGGCTAGGGCAGGGCGGTTTGTTTATGGAAAACGTCTCCCTGGAAAGGTTAGCCCCTTTTTGGCGCGTTTCCCTGTGAAAGATAAGTCGTCTCCTAAGCCTAAAAAGGCCCGTCAGCAAAGATTGTTTTAAAGAGTCCTTGTCAGCCCCGTCTAAGGCGTTATGTTTCGCGTGTGAATCCCTTTGGAGGAGGTTTTTGGTGAGTGAGGAGAGTCAAGTATTAAAAGCGCGGCGCGAGAAGGCGGAAGATCTTGAATCACAAGGAATCCCCCTTTTTCCAAATGATTTTAAGCCTGAAGACAAAGCCGGCGCCATCAAAGAAATTTTTGAAGCTTATGACAACGAGGCCCTGGAGAAACTAAACGCCACCTTCAAGGTGGCCGGGCGGATGATGGCGCGGCGGGATTTTGGAAAAGCAATGTTTATCCACCTACAAGATGAAACCGGTCGCATCCAGGCCTTCATCAAAAAAGACGAACTCGGAGCCGAAAAATTCAAACTTTTCAAAAAATATTTTGACCTGGGAGATATCGTTGGGGTGGTTGGGCCGCTTTTTAAAACCAAAACAGGAGAACTTACCATCCTTGCCAAAGACGTGGCCTTGGTTACCAAGGCCTTCCGTCCGCTCCCTGAAAAATACCACGGCCTTCAGGACGTGGAACTGCGTTACCGCAGGCGCTACCTTGACCTTATCATGAATGAACGCGTAAAAGAAATTTTTCGCACGCGCACCCACATAGTCCAGTATTTCCGCAACTATTTTGCTACTAACGGGTTTCTTGAGGTAGAAACCCCCATGATGCAAGCCATCCCCGGGGGGGCTACCGCCAGGCCCTTTAAGACTTACCATCACGCCCTTGAGCGGGAGCTTTATTTACGCATTGCTCCAGAGCTTTATTTAAAAAGGCTTTTGGTGGGAGGCTTTGAACGGGTATTTGAATTAAACCGCAATTTTCGTAACGAAGGAATTTCTATCCAGCACAATCCTGAATTTACCATGCTTGAATTCTACGAGGCCTACGCCACCTATGAGGACCTTATGACGCGTACCGAGGAGATCTTCGTAGGCCTTTGTAAGGAACTAAAAGGTGACACCAAAATCATCTATCAAGGCCAAGAAATAGATTTTACTCCGCCCTGGCCGCGCATCCCTTTTAAGCAGGCGTTGATAGAAATTGGCGGGGTTTCTGAAGAGGTCCTTGCTGATCGTGAAAAAGTCATTGCGTATGCCAGGGAGCATGAGATCAAGATCGATGAAAGAGAGCCTGTGCTTGCCAAGCTTTGGGCCAAGCTCTTTGACGCCCTGGTGGAACCAAAGCTTGTGCAGCCCACTTTTATCATTGCTTTTCCGGTGGATATTTCTCCGCTTGCCAGGCGTAATGAAAAAGACCCTACGGTGGCGGATCGCTTTGAGCTTTTCATTGCGGGAAGAGAAATTGCCAATGCCTTCTCGGAACTAAACGATCCTCGTGACCAAAGGGCGCGTTTTGAAGAACAAATCAAAAGGCGCCTTAAAGATGATCCTGAAATTCATCCTGAAATAGACGAAGATTTCATCATGGCCCTCGAATACGGGATGCCCCCTGCCGCTGGGGAAGGTATCGGTATCGACCGGGTGGTGATGCTCTTTACCGATGCTCCTTCGATCAGGGAAGTGATTTTATTCCCGCATTTGCGACCAGAGAAAAGATGATAAACCGGTTTGAATGGTATGTTGCCTTAAGGTATCTCCTGTCAGGTAAGCGGCACCGCTTTACCTCGTTCATTTCAGGGATGGCAGTGGCAGGGGTTGCCATTGGTGTGTGCGCTTTGATCGTGGTTATTTCCGTTATGGCCGGTTTTCAAAAAGAACTTCGCGAAAGACTCCTTGGCATTAACTCACACATCATTGTCCAGCGCTTAGGTGGCCCCATTACAAACTATGAAGAAGTCTCGCGAAAGATAGAAAAATTGCACTTAAAAAAACAGGGGCTTGCCTATTTGTTGGGGCGTTTAAAAGGAGACGCTCAGGTCAAGGTCGAAGAAATCTTGCCAACAGTTATCCTCCAGGGGCTTCTTTCTTCAGGGGCCGGGCAGGCAGGGGTTATTTTACGGGGGATCCCTGGGGCGCAGGCAGCCAAAACCTTTAAGAAACTAAAGCTTAAACAGGGAAGTTTTCTTGATCTTCAAGATGATAAGCCGGTGATAATTTTGGGCTGGCGCCTTGCCAAAAACTTGGGTGTTTCTCCTGGAGACAAAGTCACTCTTTTGCTCCCTCAGGGGCGGGCCACTGTTCTTGGTATTCTTCCAAGGCTTAAAACGCTTACCGTGGTGGGGATTTTTGAAACTGGGCTTTATGATTTTGACGCCTCGCTTGGGTTTTTGCCCCTTGGACTTTCCCAAAGGCTGGCAGACATAAAAGGCGTTTCAAACCTTGAAATACGTATCAGTGATCCCTTTTATGCCGGAGAATTTGCCCAGTTAATTGCCAAAAAACTTGGTTTCCCTTACTGGGTGGTTGATTGGCGCACCATGAATGCCAATCTCTTTTCTGCCTTAAAACTTGAGAAAGCCGCCATGTTTGTCATCTTAACCCTCATCATTGTGGTAGCGGCTTTCAACATTGTGGCCGCTCTCATCATGCTTGTTGGCGAGAAAAAGGCAGATATTGCTATTTTAAAGACCATGGGGGCTTCAGACCGCTCGATATTGCGCATTTTTATGCTTACGGGTTTTTTACTTGGGGCTTCGGGAGTTCTTTGCGGGGTAAGCCTTGGGCTTTTTCTCTGCTTTGTAATTTCGCGCTATCCCATTATCCATCTGCCAAGTGACGTTTATTACGTTGATAGGCTTCCCGTGCTGGTAGAAGGTTTTGACGTCACCCTTATTGCCCTTTGCGCCATCCTTCTCGCCTTGCTGGCTACGATTTATCCTGCGCGACAGGCAGCCAAACTCCCTCCCGCAGAGGTCCTACGCTATGGCTAAGTGGGCTATTGAAGGCGTAAACCTTTGTAAGTCATACGGCAAAGGGGAGCAGAGGGTCGAGGTGCTTAAAGGGGCAAACATTGCCATTTCTCCAGGGGAGCGGGTGGCCATTGTAGGGGCCTCAGGAGTTGGCAAAACCACTTTGCTTCATATCTTGGGGACCCTTGATAAACCAGAAAAAGGCAAAGTTTTTCATTTTGGTCAGGATGTTTTCGCCTTAAAAGACGAAGAGCTTTCACGTTTTCGCAACCGAAAAATCGGCTTTGTGTTTCAGTTTCATCACCTTTTGCCAGAGTTTAACGCTCTTGAAAATGTGATGCTCCCTGCGCTTATAGCAGGTAAGTCTTTAAAAGAAGCAGAGAGAGCAGCCAAAGAAGTCCTGGCAGGGGTGGGGCTTTCCCACCGGCTTTCTCACCGTACTTCTGAGCTCTCAGGGGGTGAAAGACAAAGAGTGGCTATTGCACGGGCCCTGGTGCTAAATCCTCCGGTGCTTCTTGCGGATGAGCCCACAGGCAATCTTGATGTCAAAACTGCAGATGATGTGGTAAACCTTCTTTTGCACATTAACGAAACATATGCTACTACCCTGGTGATTGTAACACACAACCCCGCACTGGCGGCAAAAATGCAGCGTGTTTTTGGCTTAAGCCAGGGAAAAGTTATCGAATTACCAAAGGATGAACCATGGCCTTGGAAAGTATCAAAAAAATAGTTTTTGAGACCTTTGCAAAACGGATCCCATGCGGTTGGCTTCCAACACTGATCTTGCCAATTTTGCAAAGATCTCTTTTTATGTCATGTTTGCTGGTATTGGTTTTGGGGCTAAATGCTTTTGCAGCCAAAGAAAAAATTTTTCTCTTCCCTCTTAAAGTAAACGCCCCGCAGGAAAAAGTCTCTAAGCTTTCCGTGTTGAATTTTCTCCTTGCTAAAGACTTAGAGGAAAAAGGCATAGCAATTCTCTCTCAAGAAGAAGCAAAAAAGATATTAGAAGCCGCGAAAGAACCATCTTCTAAGCTTGCCCAAAAGATATGCCAGCAATTTGCCCCGAAGGCGGTTATCTGGGGTTCAGTTAACGCTTTTACTGAAGAAGTAAGCCTTGATCTCACGGTCTTTGATTGTGAGGGAGCCTACCCTAGGCGAGTTTACCTGGTTGGGAAGCTCTCTCTCTTAACCGAACTTGCCCGTGAGGCTACCGCTCGCGTTTTGCAAGAGGCGCGCGTTCAGGATGTAGTGGCTGAGGTGAAAATAAAGGGGAACGTGCGCATGGATGCTGATGCTATTTATCCGGTGCTCACCCTTAAGGCCGGTGATGTGTTTGATCCTGCTAAAGTGCGCCAGGATATAAAAAATATTTACAAGCTGGGATATTTCGATGACGTGCGTGTTGATGTGCAAAAGACCAAAGAAGGCCTGGTGGTTACTTATATCGTGCGCGAAAAGCCGGTGGTCAAACGCATTGTCTATCAGGGAAACAAGGCCATTAAAGAAAAAGACCTTAAGAAGATCACCGAACTTAAGCCTTACACCATCCTTAATTTGCAAAAAATTAACGAAGCTGCCGAAAGGATCCGGCTTCTTTACAAAGAACAGGGCTACTACAACACCAAAGTTGAACCACAGGTTAAGATGCTTAACCCGCGAGAGGCCAAAGTTATCTTCAAGATAAAAGAAGGAAAAAAGGTCTTTATCAAACGCATCAACTTCGAAGGAAATAAGGCTTTTTCTGACGATGACCTTAAAAAGCTCCTTGAAATTAGTGAAAAGGGGCATTTTTCCTGGCTAAAAAAGATAAAAACCTTTTTTACTGGAGGCGTGGCACCAGGGGTATATAGCTACGGTGGTCTTTATCGTAGCCTCGCCAAGATAGTCACCTTTTATCAGAATCAGGGCTATATGGATGTGCGTGTGGATGAGCCTCGTGTTGAGCGGCACGGAAATTGGGTCTATATCACCATCCCTATTGAAGAAGGCCCCCGCTACAAGATAGGAAAAGTTGATATAGAACAGGACCTTTTCAAGAACAAGGATTATATCCTCAAAAAGCTTGAAACTCCTAAAAAGAAATATTTTAGCCGTGAGGCCTTACGTCGTGATATCTTAACGATAACCGATCTTTTTGCAGACAAAGGTTACGCCTACGCCCAGGTTGACCCTATCATCAAAAAAGACCCTCAAAAACACGTGGTAAACATCACTTTCAAAGTTGATAAAGGCCCTCTGGTTTACGTGAACCGCATAGAAATTACCGGGAACACCCGCACCCGCGATAAGGTTATCAGGCGGGAACTCCTGGTAGTTGAGCAGCGCCCTTTTAGCTCTACCAGATTAAGAAAGAGTGAAAACCGCCTGCGACGCCTGGGTTATTTCGAAGACGTGAGTGTTTCCACGGAAAAAGGCGTAAGAGAAGATCAGATGGACATTCACGTTAAAGTAAAAGAGCAGCCCACCGGCACTTTTAGCATTGGGGCGGGATATTCTTCAGTGGATAAACTGCTTTTTATGGCAGAGATTTCTCAGCGCAATTTTCTAGGAAAAGGCCAGACCCTTGCGCTTCAAGGATATTTTGGAGCACGCACCACCCGGTACAACTTTTCCTTTACAGAACCGTATTTTATGGATACCAGGCTTTCCCTTTCGCTTAATCTCTATGATTGGACGCGGGAATACGAGGACTACACCCGCGAAAGTCAGGGATTTGGCATTCGCTTTGGTTACCTCTGGCGGCCTGAGATTAGATTTTACTTTGGTTATCGTTATGACGACTCTAACCTTACCGATTATTACTATTACGCCTCGCCTATCATTCGTGAGTCAGCTGACATACACGTAACAAGCTCCATTGAACTGGGAGTTTCTCGTGATACGCGGAATCACTTTTTTGATCCTTCTCGTGGGTCGCTTCTTTCTCTTTCATATGAACATGCTGGTGGACCCTTAGGCGGTGATAGTGCTTACGATAAGATAACAGCCACGGCCAGCTACTTTCATCCGCTATTCTGGGATGTTGTAGGCCACGTGCGGGTGGGGACTGGTTACGTAAGCCAGGCCAAAGGTGGCAAGCTTCCTGTTTTTGAGAAGTTTTACCTGGGTGGCCTAGACTCAGTACGTGGCTATCGCTACGGTGATATCAGCCCTATTGATCCCAGCACCGGTGAGCGCATTGGTGGCAACAGGATGTTTTTCGTGCAAAACGAGCTTATTTTCCCGTTGGTTAAAAACATGGGGCTCAAAGGAGTTCTTTTCTTTGATATGGGTAACGTGTGGGAACAGTCAGAAGGGTTTCGTTTCTCTGATGTGCGTAAATCTGTAGGGTTTGGTCTCCGGTGGCTTTCTCCTATGGGGCCTTTGCGCATAGAATGGGGTTTCAATATCGACACCAAGCCAGGAGAAGAGAAAAGCAACTGGAATTTCCGTATTGGCGGCGTCTTCTAACCTTTGGTACTCATTTGCTTGACACTTAGATTTAAATTGCGCTAGCCTCTCAAATACGGAAGAATTTTTCTTTCTTTAAAACACAGAAGGAGGGCCTATGGAGACCGCCAAAATTAGAAATTTTGTCTTTCTTTCCCAAAGTGGTGCTGGAAAAACTTCCCTTGCCGAGGCCATGTTGTTCCTTTCTGGTAAGACCAAAAAACTTGGTCGGGTGGATGACGGAAGCTCCATCCTTGACTTTGAGCCTGAGGAAGAAAAGCGCAAGATAACTATTTCCACGGCCTGTCATCATTTTTCCTGGAAAAAACACGAGGTTTTTTTCTTAGACACCCCTGGGGACGACAACTTTAATGCCGAAGCAAAACTTGCCACCTGGGCGGCAGATAATGCGCTCCTGGTGGTGGAAGCCACTTCTCCTGTCAAGGTGCAAACTGAAAAAGTATTTGCCTTTGTAAAAGAGTTTGGTTTGCCCTGTGCGGCCTTTGTAAACAAACTAGACCGTGAGCACGCAGATTTTGACAATGCCTGCGCTGCGCTTGAAGAGCGCCTTGGCATAAGGCCGGTTCCCGTGGCTTACCCTATTGGCAAAGAAGAAAACTTTCGCGGCGTGGTGGATCTTATCGCCATGAAGGCCTTTGAGTTTGAAGATGGTAAGCCCAAGCCCATTGATATTCCTGATGATATTGCCGAAAGGGTCGAAGAATTAAGGGCCAATCTAATCGAATTTGCCGCTGAAAGTGATGACGAACTCCTAGAGAAATTTTTGGAAGAAGGAGAGCTTACTGAAGAAGAAATCGTAAGGGGGCTGAAGCGCGGTATTCTTGAAGGCCGCTTTGTACCGGTATCATGTGGTTCGGCGGCAAAACTTATTGGCATTCAGCCTTTGATGGATCTCATCGTAAACTTTTTGCCTTCGCCTTTAGAACGGGCCGCCTGGGAAGGGGAAACCCCATCAGGGGATCCTGAAGAACGTGAACCAAGTCCTGAGTCCCCGGTTTCCCTCATAGTCTTTAAGACTTTTATGGATCCCTATGCTGGAAGACTTTCTTTTTGTAGGGTGGTCTCCGGGACCCTTCCTGAAGAGGGTCTTCTTTCTAACCCCATCCGCGATGTGAAAGAAAAGTATGCCAACCTCGGCATCCCAGAAGGAAAAGAAATTAGTTCCTGTGCTAAGGCTGTCCCTGGGATGATCTGTGTCATTCCAAAACTTTCCGAGACCAAAACAGGTGATACCTTATGCGATCCTGATGCCCCGATCATATTCCCCATGCCCACTTTACCGCACGCAGTGCTTACTTACGCTTTACACCCCAAGACCCGTGCTGACGAAGAAAAGATTGGTGCAGCCCTTGCCAAGCTTCAGGAAGAAGACCCAAGCCTTGTTATTACGCGCGATGAAGAGAGCCGGGAGATTTTGCTTTCAGGCCTTGGGCAGATCCATATCGAAGCCACCATTGACAAGCTTTCCCGTAAATACGGGGTAAATGTGGAGCTTTCTCTTCCTAAAATTCCTTATCGCGAGACCATTAAAAAGCCCAAGGAAGGGGTTATTTATCGCCATAAAAAACAGACCGGTGGCCGTGGGCAGTTTGCCGAGGTCCACTTTCATATTTACCCGTTACCAAGGGGCCAGGGGTTTGAGTTTGTAGAGACTCTGGTGGGTATGAATGTGCCGCGTAATTTTGTCCCTGCGGTGGAAAAAGGCGTGCGGCAGGCTCTAGAAAAAGGCCCTCTGGCAGGGTATCCCGTGGTTGACGTAAAGGTCCAGTTCTATGATGGCAAGAGCCACGAGGTGGACTCTTCTGATATGGCGTTTATGATTGCAGCTTCCCAGTGTTTTAAAAAGGGTATCCAGGAATGCCAGCCGGTCTTGCTTGAACCCATCATGGAACTTGAGATCGAAGTTCCAGATGAAGTCATGGGAGACGTAATAGGAGACATTAACGCCCGTCGCGGGCGAGTGCTTGGTATGGAGCCAAAGGACGGTAAGCAAATCATAAAGGCCCAGGTCCCCCTTGCAGAAGTGCAACGTTATGCCCTTGATTTGAATGCTATTACAGGTGGTCGTGGTACTTTTCGCATGAAATTCTCCCATTATGAAGAAGCACCCCCACAAGTTGCTGAAAAAATTATTGCCCAGGCCAAAGAAGCTGAGGAGGCAAAATAATGGCTTTTACGGCGGGGGTCTTGACCTTGTCTGACAAAGGTGCCCTGGGAGAAAGAGAAGACACCGCAGGGCCTCTTATCAAAGAGGCCCTGCTAAAGGCTGGTTTTCAGGTGCCTGCTTATCGCATTATTCCTGATGATTACGAAGAAATTTTAGTGGTGTTGGTGGATTGGGTGGATAGAAAAGGCCTTGATCTTATCATTACCACAGGCGGTACCGGGCTTTCCCCAAGGGACGTTACTCCTGAGGCCACCAGGGCGGCCATTGAAAAGGAAGTCCCGGGGATTGCTGAAGCTATAAGGGCTTACGGCATGAAACATACTCCGTATGCCATGTTGAGCAGGGGGATAGCTGGTATCAGAAAGCAAAGCTTAATTATCAATCTTCCAGGAAGCCCGAAGGCTTGTCAGGAATCCATGGAAGTAATATTGCCGGTGCTTAACCATGCCCTTGAAAAGATTAAGGGAAGCACCAAAGAATGTGCACGCTAAAAGAGCCTGTTTATGGTATTTTTTAACAGGGAAAAAGATATAAAACGCTTTAAAGCGGTACTTTCTGGTGAGCCAAACCTGATTCATTTTGTCTACGGACCTATAAACAGTGGCAAAACAGCTTTGCTTATCAAAGTATTTGACGAACTTCCTTCAGAGTATCGGGTCTTTTATATAAACTTCCGTGCCCGGTATATAAGTGAATTTCAGGATTTGCTTAAGGTCCTTTTTGAAGTTCAATTTAGCCGCAGGCGCAAAAAAGCCCGTGAAATCGTAAAAGAATTTTTTAAAGCAGGAACTAAAGCTGTTGAACGCTATAAAGGTATCCCCATTCCCGAAAAAATATTTGATCATATTTTTGCTGATTCACGACGGGTAGATGATGTTTTTCGCTACTTAGAAGATATTTTTGAAGAAACAGTAAAAGCAGGATTACGACCTGTTTTAGTATTAGATGAACTACAACTGATAAAAGAAGTGGTTAATACCTCCGGGAGGCTCGTTTTAAAAGGGCTTTTTAATTTTATGGTACGGGTTACGAAAGAACTCCATCTATGCCATTGTTTGTGTGCCACAAGTGACTGCCTTTTTATTGAAGAAATTTATTTTGATGCCAGACTAGAAGGACGAGCTGAATATCTGCTGGTGGATGACTTGGAAAAGGAAGATGCCTTAAGGGTTTATAAAAACTTTGGTTTTAAAGAAAAAGATCTAATATGGGATTACGTAGGCGGAAAAATTGGTGACATGGTAAGGCTTTTAGAGAAGAAAAAGCAGGGATATAACGAACAAGAAGCTCTCGAACACTTGTTGACTGAAGAGAAGGCGAGGCTTACTTGGCTATTGGGTGGTCTAAAGGAAGAAAATTCTCTCTTATTTGATGAAGTAGAAGAAATTCTGGCTTATTTTGAAGCAAATTTTGTTATGGCCTATGATCCTTTAAAAAGAAAGGCCCTCAGGTTTTTGATTGCTGAAAATGTGTTATTTTATGACCCACTTAAAGGAGAAGTTAGGCCTCAGGGAAAACTTTTGTGGCACGCAATAAAAAACTTTTTGGGAAATGGAGGTTCTCATGTCAGTGGAAATCAAAAAGATCGGGGTGGGGCTTGACGGTTCAGAGGCAAGTTTTAAGGCCTTAAAAGAAGCTCTTGATTTAGCCAAAAAACTTGGCGCAGAAATTGTTGCCCTTCATGTGCTTCCTATCCCTACAGAATTTGCAGATTTAGGGGGCATGTTGGTGGATGTAGAAGCCCAGCTAAGGAATGAAGCTGAGGCTATTCTTGCGCGCGGAGCAGAAGAAGCCAAAAAGAAAGACGTGCCTTATACCGGCGTTATCCTAGAGGGTGATATTGCAGAAAGCATGGCAAATTATGCCGCGGATAAAGGCCTTGATTTGCTAGTTGTGGGGTACCAGGGTAAATCCAAGCTTTCAGAGCTTATTATGGGAAGTGTGACTTCTAGATTGTTAGGCATTTCCAAAGTTCCCGTTTTAGTTATTAAATAGAGACCTTTACAAAATTGCCAGGAGAGGGATCCGTTCCCATTTTTCGGACGAAAAGTGGGAACGGATCGCCTTGAAAAAAAATTCTTTTTTGCAAAGGGCGCGATAAAAGATTTCATCTTATACTTCTGAAAAAGTTTTAAATCTGTTTTAAGGAGAAAAATCTTTATGGTTGAGGAAAAAGAAAAAAGAGAGGATCTGCCGCCGGTAAATTTTAGTATGTTTATTCTTTCGCTAAATACCTCGGCGTTGGTGCACTTAGGAGAGCTGCCAGATCCTCATTCCCAGCAAAAGAAAAAAGACCTTGCCCTTGCACGCCAAACCATAGACATCCTTGATATGCTCAAAGAAAAAACCCGTGGCAATTTGACACGGGAGGAAGAAAAGCTCCTCGATACCATTCTCTACGAACTCCGTATGATTTATCTCAGGGTAAGTGGTGGAAAATAGTCATGAGACCTTTGCAAAGGTGTTCGGCAAAGGTTTTTCATATCGCTTGACGAAAGAACGCCCCTTAGCCACTAGAGACAGCACCCTTGGCTTATTTCTTTTCCGGTCTTCTAGCGATGATCAGGGTGAGGTGTTATTGTAAGCATGCCCATTTTGGCTCATTTGCGGGCGTCCTTCTTTTTATTAGTCATTGCGAGCGAACGTAGTGAGCGGAGCAATCTCAAGGAGCCAGGGGAGCTTGCCTGAATACAGTCGTGAAAAATGACGGTATTTGCGCCTTGCAAAATAAATTTGGTTTTAAAGATACTTTTTCGTCGTGAAGATGGTTATCACGAGCTTTATACCATTTTTCAAAAGATAACATTTGGCGACGAATTAACCTTTAATTTTGTTTCAGAGGGCTTGAGTTTAGAAGTAAATGGCGAAAGTGTTCCCACTGACGACACCAATCTATGTGTCAAAGCTGCGCGTCTTTATGCTAAAGAAGCAGGACTTTCCTTTGGGTTGCATATTCAGCTAAAGAAAAATGTTCCGCCAGGTGCAGGCCTTGGGGGAGGAAGCAGTGATGCTGCCGCAGTGCTTAGCTTTTTAAATAGGCACTTTAAGGCTTTTACTCAGGAAAGATTACTAATTCTTGGCAAAAAACTAGGAGCTGATGTTGCTTTTTTCCTGGTACCATATAGTACAGCCCTTGCCCGAGGAATAGGAGAAAAACTTTTTCCTTGGAAGACCCATGAAGCGTGGTATGTAATACTCTTGCCTCGTGTTAATATTTCTACTAAATGGGCATATGAAAATTTAAGGTTGACAACTTGCCAACCACCACCTAATTATGTGCCGGACCAGCCCTTGTGGGAACAGGGGCTAGTTAATGATTTTGAAGCCCTGGTTTTTAAACATTTTCCAGGGCTTAAGCTTTTAAAAGAAAGGCTTTTGGAAGAAGGGGCCAAGGCCGCGCTTCTCAGCGGGAGCGGGGCTGCGGTCTTTGGTGTGTTTGAAAAAAGGCAAATGGCTGAAAAAGCTTTAAAAAACATTGAACGAGACGATATCAAAAAGAAGATATTGGCAAGAAATTATATCCCCGGGGGCAAGGAGGAGCGGGAAAATGTTTCTTAACCACTTAAAAATTTTTACCGGGAATGCCAACCCAGAGCTTGCGAAAAAAATTTCAGCTTATCTTAGCATCCCTTTGGGGCAGGCAGTTGTTAAGACCTTTAGTGATGGTGAGATTTACGTAGAAATTAAAGAAAACGTGCGTGGTTCTGATGCCTTTGTGATTCAGCCCACGTGTCCTCCGGTAAATGATAACCTTATGGAACTTCTGATCATGGTTGATGCCCTAAGGCGTGCTTCGGCCAGGCGAATCACCGCGGTGATCCCCTATTACGGCTACGCTCGCCAGGATCGCAAAGTTATTCCGCGCACCCCTATTACCGCAAAACTCGTGGCAAACCTTATCACCGTGGCCGGGGCAAGAAGAGTGCTTACTATTGACCTTCACGCTGGCCAAATACAGGGGTTCTTTGATATTCCAGTTGATCATCTCTATGCGGCGCCAGTACTTATCCGTTACCTGAAAGAAGAATTTCGCGGTAAAGACCTGGTTATTGTCTCTCCTGACGCCGGAGGTGTTGAAAGGGCTAGGGCTTATGCCAAAAGGCTTGAAGCAGGCCTTGCTATTATTGATAAAAGACGCTTGCGTCCCAACGAAAGCGAAGTAATGAACGTGGTGGGTGATGTCAAAGGAAAGATAGCTATAATCCTTGATGACATGATCGACACTGCAGGGACTATGTGTAAGGCTGCCGAGGCCCTTAGTGAACGCGGAGCCAAAGAAGTACACGGTATGGCAACCCATCCCGTACTCTCAGGGCCAGCCCTTGAACGTATCAAAAAATCTCCTATGAAAACAGTAGTTGTTACAGACACCATTCCTTTGCGCGAAGAGGCCAAAAAACTCAAAAAGATCAAAGTTTTGTCCGTAGCAGAACTTTTAGGAGAAGCTATACGGAGGATCCATCACGATGATTCCGTGAGCTCTCTTTTCGTATAGAATTTTGAATGTAACAAGGAGGAGATCTAAATGAAAACTATCGAGCTAGCAGTTAAAGTAAGAGATAAAACAGGCAAAGGTGTGGCGCGCAAACTAAGGGCCGCAGGGCTTGTTCCGGGGATACTTTATGGTCCAGGAAGCGAGCCCACTCCTTTGGCGGTAAGGCTTAGTGATTTAAAGCGTTATCTTTATCGCTATCGTGATGAGCAGCTTCTTTTTGATTTAACCCTTGAGAATAACGGTTCTACCACGAAAAAAATGGCCCTGGTAAAAGAGCTACAATATCATCCTGTTACAGACGAGATAATTCACGTTGACTTTTACGAAATTTCTATGGAGCGCGAGGTTGAGGTAGAAGTTCCCATTGAACTTGTGGGCAAGGCCAAGGGGGTGGAAGCTGGCGGTCACTTACAGCAGCTCCTTCAAACCATGACGGTGGCATGCTTACCTGGAGCTATCCCTGATAAGATCGAAGTTGACGTTTCTGACCTTGATATCGGCGACGTTATCCACGTTCGCGATCTTACTCCACCTGAAGGGGTTCGCTATCTCGATAGTCCTGACGAGCCTATTGTTACCATCCTTGAGCCTGCGGGAGAAGAAATTGCTGCCGAGGGCGAAGAAGAAGCCGCAGCCGAAGAAACTGAAACTACCGAATAAAAGTGGGCAAATATTCGTGGCTATGGGTGGGCCTCGGGAATCCGGGGCCCAAATATCGCTACACCCGGCATAATTTTGGCTTTTTGGTGCTGGATTTTTTTGCCCAAAAGAAGGGCCTATCTTTTGCCCCAGGGCCTTTTCAAAGTGAAATCTGCCCGTATAAAGACGTCTTATTAGTCAAGCCCCAGACTTTTATGAATCTCTCAGGAGAAGCTGTTTCTCCCTGGGTGCGCAAGCTTTACTTAAAGCCAGAGCAAGTGCTTGTGATTCATGACGATTTAGATTTGCCCCTTGGGCGTATTAAATTTGTTCCCAAGGGAGGCGCCGGTGGACATCGAGGGGTAAAATCCATTATTGACGCCTTAGGAACCAAAGATTTCCCGCGCCTAAAATTAGGCATTGGGCGCCCTGCTCCCGGACAGGAAGTGAAAGACTATGTTCTTGAGCGCTTTTCCACGGATGAATGGCCTACGGTGGAATCTATTTTAGAAAAAACCTCTGAAGCGCTTGATTTTTTGTTAGAAAATGGCCTTCTGAAGACCATGAGCATTTATAATCGTGCCTGATCTCATTCCATTCCTTGTTCGTTTCGTTCACAAAACCGTCTTTTAATGGTAAAATTTGATAAATATTTTATGGCGGGGGGTTTGCCATGTTCAGTGTAGGAGACATGGCCGTTTATCCTGCTCATGGCGTAGGGGTCATTGAGGCAGAGGAAAAAAAGGTCATCGGAGGGGTTGAAAAAATTTTTTATGTCATGCGCATTCTTGATAACGACATGACGGTCCTGATTCCTAAAGATAACATCGATCGCATTGGATTAAGAAACATTATCTCCAAAGACGAAGCGGAAAAAGTTTACGGTATTTTGAGTGAGAAGGAAGTCACCTTTAACAACCAAACCTGGAACAGACGTTATCGCGAGTACATGGAAAAGATTAAAAGTGGTTCTATTTTTGAGTTGGCTCAGGTACTTAGGGATCTTCATATCATCAGCCATGATAAACAGCTTTCTTTTGGTGAGCGCCGTATGCTTGAGACCGCCAAAAACCTTTTAATCAAAGAACTTTCTCTGGCAGAAGGTAAAAGTGAAACGGAAATAGAAGCCAAGATAAACGATCTTCTCTCAAATAACGGAGGATAGTGGGTGCTGAAAAAGCTTCTGGTGGTAGGGCTTTTCTTAGTTTGTGCCTTCCTAGGTTTTTTTGCCTTCAAGAACCTCCCATATGCCCACCAATATAAATGGTTTCCTTACTTGGGCATCTTGGTGGGTTTTGGCATAGCGGGTCTTGCTATCTTCATCGAACAGGTATTTAGAAAAGTTCCACTTCCGGTGATAATTGGCGGCACTGTCGGCCTTTTTTTAGGTCTTGGTTTGGCACGGTTACTTTCCCTTGTTTTCGAACAACTCAATACCGGACTATTCAGCGCTTTTCTTTATGGCCTTCTTTCGGTTTTCTTTGGCTATATTGGTTTGGTGCTTGGAGGGCGTAAGTTTCAAGAAATTCGCATGCCTGATTCGGTTTCAAATGCGGTCTCTTTTGTTTCAAAGCGCTTTCCTAAACGGGAATGCCCAAAAGTAGTAGATACAAGCGCCATAATTGATGGCCGTTTGGCAGATTTATGCGAAACCGGCTGGGTAGATGGCCCACTAATCATACCTTCTTTTGTTTTAGCGGAGCTTCAACACATAGCCGACAGCACCGACCCCCACAAACGTGCCCGTGGGCGCAGAGGCCTTGATACCCTTCAGCGTATTCAGGAGGCTGGCACGGTAGAAGTGCGCATAGTGGAGCAAGATTTCCCTGAAATCAAAGAAATAGACGACAAGCTCGTTGAGCTTTGCCGTGAAATAGGCGCTAAACTGATTACCACGGACTATAACCTTAACAAGATAGCGAGGCTTAAAGGTGTGCCAGTGCTCAACATCAATGAACTTGCCCTTGCGCTTAAGCCCATTGTTACTCCTGGAGAAACCCTGAAGATAACTCTGGTCAAAGAAGGAAAAGAAAAACACCAGGGGGTGGGCTACCTTGATGATGGCACCATGGTGGTGGTGGAAAACGCAAGGGATCTCATTGGTAACGAAGTAGAAATCGTAGTAACAAGCCTTTTGCAGACCCCTGCTGGGCGCATTATTTTCGGGAAATTAAAAGAAGCCAACGCTAAAAAAGCAGTAGCTTAAGGAAGCAAGAAAACTTCTGCGAGCTCTCCCTCATAAATTCCTTCAGAGCTTTCAGGAATACGCAAAAATCCGTCGGCTTCAGCCATAGAGGAAATTAAGCCTGACTTTTTAAATATGGGGGTGGCGGTAAAGCCCTTTTCAAAGGGAGTCAACTTTACGCGGATATAGTCTTCTCGGCCAGGGGCAGAGGGGATATTTCTTTCGGCATAGGCCAAAATCTTTTTAAGAAAAAGATGTTTTTCGTTAGCTCCTTGAAGATGCAGTAGAAGCGGCCTAACCATCAAATAAAAAATGAGAAGAGCACTTGCCACTTGCCCGGGGAGGCCAAAAATAGCTTTTTCTTGGACCTTTCCAAGGATGGTAGGCTTTCCGGGTTTAACTGCTACGCCATGGCAGATAAGTTGGGCTCCAGGTAGTTGAGAAATGGCCTTAAGGGTATAGTCCCTGGTCCCAACAGAAGAACCCCCTGAGATTAAGACCACGTCGTTTTCTTCAAAAGCGACCTTTAATCTTTCGAAGAGTTCTTCTGCTACATCAGGAACAATGCCGTAGATCTTTGGTTCTCCGCCTGCTTCTTTGATAGCCGCAAAAAGGGAATAGGAGTTAATGTCTCGAATTTTTCCTGGTTCTATTGGTTTTTCAGGTGGGATAAGCTCATCTCCCGTGGATAGAATCGCGACACGGGGTTTTTTCCTTACAGGGATGTTAGTTATGCCGAGTCCTGCCATTACCCCGATGACCGCAGGGGTAATTTTGGTTCCCCTGGCAAAAACAATTTGTCCTTTTTTAAAGTCTTCACCCTGCTGGATAATGTTTTCATAAGGAGCTACGGGTTTTTTTATTTCCACTAGCCCAAGGTTTTCTTCGGTGTATTCCACCATGACCACAGCGTCTGCGCCTTCTGGGAGCATGCCTCCTGTGGCAATGCGTGCGGCTTCTCCAGGGTGTAAGGAAAAACGCGGTTTCTCCCCCATCAAAATTTCGCCGATGACTTTAAGAATAACGGGCTCGGTTTCCCTGGCACCAAAGGTGTCCTTGGCAGATACAGCGTAGCCATCCATGGTGGCCCGAGAAAAAGGAGGTAAATCTTCTGGAGAAGATAAATCTTCAGCAAGAAAGCGCCCCAAAGCTTCTAGAAGAAAGACTCTTTCTTTGGGCAGGGACTCAAATTGCTTTATTTCGCTAAGAACTTCACTCACTTTTTTAACCTTGAAAAATTCATGCATACCAGACTATTAATACGAATCTAAAATTCTTTCCAGAGTTGCTGTTTTTTTTTAAGGCAGAGACTGCTTCGCGCTTGCGACGCTTATAATGACTTTACGTAAATACCTTATGTTTTTTTCAGCGAAAACAAAGTTCGAAAAAAATTTGACTTTTTCGCTCCTGTTAAGTATTTTCCTGCCCGGAATAGTAAAAGGGGGATACTATGGCCTCAGTTGTAATAGTCGGTACCCAATGGGGGGATGAAGGAAAGGGTAAAATTGTTGATCTCCTTACCCAGGATGCAGATGTCATCGTGCGTTTTCAGGGTGGGAATAACGCCGGGCATACCATTATGTTTGACGGCAAAAAGTTTATCCTTCATCTTATTCCCTCGGGCATCTTTCATGAGAACAAAAAGTGCCTTATAGGAAACGGGGTTGTTATTGATCCCTCAGTTCTTCTTGAAGAAATCGACAACCTTGAAAAAAATGGCATCCCGGTAAAGCCAGGGCGTTTGCTCATCAGTGAACGCGCCCACTTGATAATGCCCTACCATAAAGCCATAGACCACGGTCGTGAGGCCAAGCGCGGAAAAACTAAGATTGGTACTACCGGCAGGGGCATTGGCCCATGTTATGAAGATAAAATTGCCCGTCGCGGCATAAAAGTAGGCGATCTCCTTGATGAGGCCCTTTTCCGGGAAAAACTTTCAGAAATCCTTGAAGAAAAGAATTTTTACCTGGAAAAATATCTTTCCTGTGAGCCTCTTTCATTTGATGAAATATTCGATGCGTATCTCCGCATGGGTGAAAGGCTTGCCCCCTACGTAACTAACGTTTCCGTTGAGCTTGAAATAGCCAGGGGCCAAGGGGCAAAGATCCTCTTTGAAGGGGCCCAAGGAACACAGCTAGACATTGACCACGGCACTTATCCTTTTGTTACTTCTTCAAACACCGTAGCTGGCGGGGCTTGTCATGGGGCAGGAGTAGGGCCCACCACCATCGATTTTGTTATGGGGATTTGTAAGGCTTACACCACAAGAGTTGGCGGGGGGCCGTTTCCCACCGAACTCTCAGACGAAATCGGTCTTCACATGCGGGAAAAAGGTGCAGAATTTGGTTCCACTACCGGAAGACCTAGGCGTTGTGGCTGGCTTGACGGTGTTGTCTTGAAGGAAGCGGTGCGGTTAAACGGGCTTTCAGGTCTTGCCATCACCAAGCTCGACGTGCTTTCTGGCCTTAATCCCCTTAAAGTCTGCGTGGCTTATGAGCTTGACGGCAAGCGCCTTGAAGTAATCCCCGGAAACATCAAAGAATTCAGCAGTCTTAAGCCTATTTATGAAGAGCTTCCTGGTTGGCAGGAAGATATTTCTCAGGTAAAAGACATAGGAGAACTCCCTGAAAATTGCAAAAACTATCTCAGGTTCATTGAAGACTTTGCCGGGGTTCCCATTGATATAGTTTCTCTCGGCCCTGTGAGAGATCAAACAATAGTTTTGCGAAATCCTTTTAAAGGATCGTAATGAAAGAACGCGTCCTTATAGCAAACAGGGGTGAAATTGCCCTACGCATAATGGAAGCTTGTGAGATTCTGGGAATGGATTATGTGGCGGTCTATGCCCCAGGAGACGAACAGAGCCTTCACGTCAAAATTCCTAAAAAGAAAGGCAAGCCCTGCTACCGGATTTCAAGCTACCGCGATGCTAACGATATTTTGGCAGTTGCTGACGAGGCCAAATGTACCGCTATCCATCCCGGATATGGTTTTTTCTCTGAGGATTTCCGTTTTGCAAGGCGCGTGGTAAAGCGCAATAATCCTCTTATCTTCATTGGCCCTCGCTGGGAAGTTATCAGGGATCTCGGCCACAAGCTTATGGCCAAAAAAGTTGCCCACGACATCGGGGTTCCGGTCATTCCCGGGACAATTCATCCCATTTACAACGAAATAGAAGCAGAAGCCAAAGCGGAAGAGCTTTTCCTGTGGCAGGAAGAACAGGGCCTTGAACCGCGCATCCTTATCAAAGCTGCAGCTGGCGGCGGTGGCATGGGAATCGAAGAAATAGACGATCTTGACATGGTGCGTCCTGTCTTTCGCCGCATCAGGGCTTATGCCAAACGGCTTTTTGGTGACGACGGCGTTCTGATTGAAGTTTGTATTAGAGATTACCACCACATTGAACTCCAGGTGCTTGGGAACCAATTTGGCGAATTAGTGCACTTTGGCTCGCGGAACTGCACGATTCAGGTCCACCGTCAGAAGCGCATTGAAGTTGCCCCGGGTTTTGACCCTTCATATACTTCTTATCCCTTTGACGCCCAGAAAGTCCTTGACGGCATTGTCAAGCATTCCCTTAAGCTCGCTTCCCATGTAGGTTACGACAACGTCGGCACCTGGGAGTGGCTGGTTACCCGGGACGGCAAGTATTACTTCATGGAGGTAAACACCCGCATCCAGGTTGAAAACGAAATCTCTGCCCGGGTGAGCAGGATTAAAGGCAAGGAGCCCAATCTTTTGGTTGAGCAAATGCGAGCCGCTTTTGGCGAAAAGCTTGGTTATTCTCAGAAAGACATTTCCTTTGAAGGAACAAGTATTGAATTTCGCCTTATTGCTGAAGATTTTCGCCGGGGTTTTAAACCCCTTTCCGGCACCATTACCCGTTTTTCTTATCCCTCTTATGATTGGTTGAGGGTGCGTACTCATGTGCCTCAGGACGAACCCTATCGCATCCCTACCGAGTTTGACCCAAACCTTGCACTGGGTATTGTATGGGGGAAAGATTCTTTTCAGGCTGAAGAAAGGGGCTTTGAGTTTTTAAATGCGCTTGTTATTGAGGGAGAGACTCCTAAAGGCGAGCCTCTTATCACCAATATCGAATATTTAAAACAAAAATTGCCAGAAATTTTGAAATTTCTATGAGAGAACTTCATCGCTATTTAAACGATTTGATTACCAAGGTCCAGTACCTCCAGGACATAAAAGGCGAGGACTGGGAAAACATTAATGACATCCTTTCAGAACTTACGGAAATAAAAGAAAATTTCTATCAGATAGGCGAAAAAAAATGTTATGATCGCCTGCAAGCCATTGACAATCGCCTGGAAATTCTTGAAGAAGAGGCCGATAAAGCCCTTACTCCTTATGAAATCGTAAAAATAGTCCGTAACCCTCAGCGTTTTACCCTTCTTGATATCCTGGAAAACGTCTATGATTCATTTACCGAGCTTGGTGGCGAGGGAGAGATTAACGTTGACCCGGCGGTTATTTGTGCCCGGGCTATGATCTCGCGCCGGGTAGGGGATAAGGTCTATCTTCATCAAGTCATTGTGATCGGTCACGAAAAGGGCCACGGCGAAGAGTTTCGAAACGGCGGTAGCGCTAAGCCCTGGGGGAACGAAAAGGCCTTGCGCTACATGCGGGTGGCAGAAACCGAAGGAATTCCTATCCATTTTTATGTTTTTACTCCAGGAGCTTATCCCATTGAGGACTATCCTGGGGCTGCCCAGCAGATTGCCCGCAACCTTTATTTTATGAGCAAGCTCAAAGTGCCTACAGTGGCCTTTATTTCAGAGGGCGGCTCAGGAGGGGCAGAGGCCATAGCCCTTGCCGATGTCCGGCTCATGGCCCAGTATGGCTACTATTCGGTGATAAGCCCTGAAGGAGCAGCGGCTATCGAAGGAAAGCTTAGAGAAGGCGAACGCCCTCCGCGGGAGTTGGTAGAATTTTGCGCTAAACAGCTCAAAATTACCGCTCAGGACAATTTGCGTCTGGGGACCATCGATAGAATCGTCCCTGAACCTGTACTTGGTGCGCGGCGCAATGATTATCAGTTCTTTAAGCGCTTACGCTACGAAATGATTCGTGCTACCGACGAAGCCGTACTGCGCACCAAAAGTCTTAGAGCCTTTCGAAGTTACGCCTTAAAACGCAAAAGCGAAGAAGAAAATCCCCCTGAGGAGTTTGACGTTCACGTACGCTGGGAGCTCTCTGATGTTGAAATAGAAAAACTCCTTGACTTGCGCTCAAAGAAGTATCGTGAGATTAGCCGCCAGGTATTAAAGCTTAAAAAATCTTCCCTTAAAAACTACGTTGAAAAAGGCCAGGACCTTGGTCTCCGCCTTTATCATGATCTTCGCTACGGTTTTCTTAAGCAAAGCCAGAAAATGATTCAACGTGTTATGGAAGATATTTCAGGCGAAGGCCAGGCCTTTCTCAAGCAGCTAACCGAGCCCCTTAAAACCGCCTATGATCTTTTAGGCACCAGGCCACGGCGCGGGCGAGTTAAACCCGTAGTGGAAGAACAAACCCTTGAAGATATTTCCGAGCTTTATGTAAGCCCGCTTGCCCTTGAAGATAGAACCGTTACCTGCCCGAACGCTGAGACCCACGGTTGCCCTGATATCTGGGTGCCAGACTTATACGGTGAATTCTGTGGGGTTTGCCCTACCTGTGGTTATCACTTTCCCCTTGAGTATCAGTGGTATCTCAGCAATATTTTCGATGCCAATAGCATCAAGGAATTTAACGAGCATATTGCTTCGGTAAATCCGCTTGGTTTTGAAGGCTATGATAAAAAGCTTGCCCTTGCCAAGAAAAAGACCGGGCGAAACTCTGCCATGATAACCTTTCAGGCCAAGATAGGCGGAATATCTTTAATCGTGGCCATGCTTATTGCGGATTTTCGCCAGGGGACCGTGGGCGTGGCAGAGGGTGAGAAGTTTATCCAGGCCTGTGACCGGGCCCGTATTACCAAGCGTCCTTTTCTAGCCTTCATCCACACCACTGGAGGCATCAGAATCCATGAAGGCACTCTTGGCGTGATCCAGATGCCGCGGTGTACCGTGGCGGTGCGGGAATATATCGACGAAGGCGGGCTTTATCTCGTGGTTTATGATAACAATTCCTATGCCGGGCCGGTGGCAAGTTTTCTTGGTTGCTCTCCGTATCAATTTGCCATTCGTTCTACACGCCTTGGTTTTGCCGGTCCAAGAGTTATCCGTGAAACCACCGGTGAAGACATTCCTCCTGATTATCACAGTGCCGAAAACGCGCTGCGACGTGGACATATTCAGGGGATCTGGGACAGACGTGAAGTGCGCAAAAAGCTCTATGAAGCCCTCCTTACCATGGGAGGCAAAAATCTTTACTACCGTTAAAGGCTATGGGTTTTGATAATCAAAAAATAAACGAACTTTTGCGGAATTTTAAGGCCAATCCTTATCGCATTTTTGTGGTGAGAGCCCCGCATACGGGCTATATCAAGGAGTTTCTGGTAAAAGAGGGCGATGAGGTTAAAGGCCCACGGGGCAAATGGCTTGAAAAGCCGGGGACTCCGCTTTTTGTGCTTGAGCGGGAGAGAAACCCCAAAACGATCAGGGCCAAGGCCGGGGGCGAGGTCTCTAAGATAAACTACGATCTTTTGGGCAAGTTTGTTGAGGCCTTTCAACCTGTGCTTGAAATCAAGCATGCCTATAGTCAGAAGGAAATTATTGCAGAATTATTGCGTGAGGCGTTGCACATCATTACGGCGCCTGAGAAGGCTCGCTATTTTTTAAGTCCTGAGCTTGCCAAAAGGATAGAAAAAGAAGGTGAAGGCCGCGTGGTGGTTAAACCAGGGGATGAGCTTGCCATCATGTACTTCATGAAACGTGAGACCCCGATTTATCACGAAGGCTCACCCATGGTGGTCTTCCGGGTATTTTTTTCCCGGGGGCAGATGGTTGAGCAGGGCGAGCCACTTTTTGGCTTGTGTCACGAAGAAGAACGCCCTTACATTGAAAAGCTTATTGCCCGCGTTAAAGAAGAATGGCCCAACTGAAAAGGCTTTTCTCCCTTGAGTCCCAGATCTCTCAGGGGATAACCAGAGAGCTTTTAAATCTTTCCTTTCATCCGTTGTATTCCTTTATCCCTTCAGATGAGATTTTGCGTCGCGGCGCGGAAATTGCCCAGCAGATATACTGTTTTGAAAAACTTCCTCGGGCAATGGATTTTTTGCGCAAAAGGCTTGGAGAATCTAAAAAATTTAAAAACGGCACTGTGGCCATCGCCCTTGAGATGACAGGGGCTAAAGGGCGCTTTACCAGGAGTTGGTTTGCCCCTCGGGGAGGCCTCTGGCTTTCTATGGCGGTTTACGATTCTTTTTTGCCTGAGACAAGGGGTTGGCTTCCCATCCTTGTTGGCTTTTCTCTGGTTGAGACGGTGGCTTCTTTTGGCGTGCCTGCCAGGCAAAAATGGGTTAACGACCTTTTATTTCAGGGGAAAAAACTTGCCGGGGTTTTGGTTGAGCAAGAAGTACAGGTTTCCCATGAACGCTGGTTTCTTATAGGGGTAGGGCTAAATGTGAATAATTTTTTGTTACCAGGCCTTGCGGGCATTTCCCTAAAAGAATGCCTGGGAAAAGAACTTTCTCTTGCCGAGGTGGCGGCGTGTTTTTTAGCCCATTTGCGCAAATACTACGGCCTGCTTCTCGCTTATGAAAAGAGATTTTTGCAGGAAGAAGACATCCCGAATCCTTTCCCAGCTCTTTTTTACGAATTTTCAGACACCATTGGCCGTTACGTGGCTTTTGCTGAGGATATTACCCAGGGGGAAGAAGGCAGAGGCCTTGTAAAAGAGATTGATCCTCGGGGAAGGTTGATAATTACTACTTCTTCGGGGGAGGAAATAATTCTTTCTTCCGGAGAGATTCTTTATATCTAGTTACCTGCTCACGAAAAGGATTCACCAATCGAACGGCATTTTGCAAAGGGTTCTAATGATCCTTGCTGCCGAGGCATTTGAAATAAAAAATTTTTTGCTTAAATTTAAGTATGGGCCGGTCGGTGGTCGCCGGAGGGCATTAGCCCTTCGGAGGAAAGTCCGAGCTCCACAGGGCAGGGTGCCGGGTAACGCCCGGAGGGGGTAACCCCTGGAAAGTGCCACAGAAAACAGACCGCCTTGGCTACTTTTTAGTAGCCAGGGTAAGGGTGAAAAGGTGGGGTAAGAGCCCACCGCCTCTCCTGGTAACAGGAGAGGGCACGGCAAACCCCACCCGGAGAAAGGCCATATAGGGGAGCGCTTGAGGGTGGCCCGCCCGAAGCTCCCGGGTAGGCCGCTTGAGCGGTTGGGTAACCAACCGCCTAGAGGAATGACCACCACCCGCTTTGCAGGGGACAGAACTCGGCTTATGGCCGGCCCATTTTTTGTTTATCTTCCTCCCCAAAGTTTGCTAATTTATCCTTATGCTAAAGGTTACTTTCCCGGTATCAGGCGTTAAGACTTATCTTTTTCTGCCACCTCTTGTTTCTTTTGTTTTGGCCTATTTTGGTGCTATGGCAGGGGTTACCGGAGCTTTTTTGCTTTTACCTTTTCAGATGAGTGTCCTGGGATATACCTCTCCTTCTGTTTCGGCGACAAACCTTTTGTATAATCTTTTTACCATCCCTCCCATTGTTATAAGCTATGCCCGTGATGGAAGGCTCAATTGGCCTCTTGCCCTTTGTATCTCAGCAGGAAGCAGTCTTGGAATCGGTGGAGGATATTTGTTAAGGATTCATTATTTAGAAGATCCCGCGCGTTTTAAACCTTTTGCAGGTTTGGTGCTTCTTTACCTTGCCTTTCGTTTAGGAAAAGATCTTTTGTCAGGAAAAAAAAGAAAAACGCCTCCGCAAAAAGCCGTCATCAAATACGAAGAATTAAGTCTTAAGCAGGCGCGATTTTCCTTTGCCGGGCAAAAACACAGGTTTTCGCCGATTACGGTTTTTATAGTTTCTTTCGCAGTGGGCATCGTTGGGGGAGCCTACGGCATCGGAGGCGGTGCTATCATGGCCCCTTATTGCCTTAGCGTTTTGAAACTTCCTGTTTATACGGTGGCGGGGGCAACTCTTTTAGGAACCTTAGTTTCTTCTATAGCAGGGGTGCTTTTTTATTCTTTTGGTCCTGCTGCTAAGGGAATTCTTACCAGGCCAGATTTCTTACTGGGCGCCCTGTTTGGTCTTGGTGGAATGCTTGGTGGTTTTTTAGGCGCCCGCAGCCAAAAATTCATTCCTGAAAGACCTATCAAAGCCGGACTCTTTCTGGTGGTTCTTTTAATTGCCCTTAAGTATCTTTTGGTTTTAATTAATATTTTTTAGGACTAACTCCTAATTACCCCTTTTGCAAACGAAAATTCCGTGTTATGAAGGGATAGGTCACAGCGAAGCGGTAAGTTTTTTCCCACACTTTTTCTGTAAGGAGGTTGTTATGCCTAAATGGAATCCTGAAAGAAGATTACTTGACCATGAGCATACAAAGTTTTGGCAACATAGGCTTCAAGATGTTGATGAGCCCAATTTAATGAAAGAAATTTTCCCTTATGACGATGTTCCCCTGGTAGATTTTGACCACAAATATGTCATGCCTATGCCTCCCAAAGAGATCTGGATAACTGATACCACTTTTCGTGATGGTCAACAGGCCCGCCCTCCCTATACCGTTGACCAGATAGTTACCCTTTTTGATTTTCTCCATAAGTTAGGCGGCCCAAATGGAGTTATTCGTCAGTCTGAATTTTTCCTATATACCCAGAAAGACAAAAAGGCCGTGGAAAAATGCCTTGAACGCGGATATCGCTACCCTGAAATAACCGGCTGGATTCGCGCTAAGGCAGAAGATTTAAAACTTGTCAGGGAAATGGGCCTAAAAGAAACCGGCATCCTTACTTCCTGTTCTGATTACCACATTTTTTTAAAGCTTAAAAAAGACCGCCGTCAGGCCCTAAATGACTATCTTGCCATTGTCAAAGCAGCCCTTGAAGAAGGCATTATTCCCAGGTGCCATTTCGAAGACGTAACCAGGGCTGATATTTATGGTTTTGTAATTCCCTTTGCCATTGAACTTATGAAACTCCGGGAAGATTCAGGTATCGATATCAAAATCAGGCTTTGTGATACCTTAGGCGTTGGTGTTCCTTACCCTGGTGCGGCACTTCCAAGAAGTGTCCCCAAGCTTATACGGGCCCTGGTCGAAGAAGCAGGAGTTCCCTCTGAGCTCCTTGAATGGCATGGTCATAACGATTTTTACAAGGCGGTAATAAATGCCACCACGGCCTGGCTTTACGGATGTGCTGCGGTGAACACCACCCTTTTGGGATATGGCGAAAGAACAGGCAACACCCCTCTTGAGGCCATGATTTTTGAGTACATTAGTTTACGAGGAACCCACAACGGCGTTGATACCACCGTGATCACCGATGTGGCAGAATACTATCGCCGTGAACTGGGTGATAAGATTCCTGCCAACCAGCCTTTTGTTGGGTCTGAATTTAACGCAACCAAAGCCGGCATTCACATTGACGGAATTCTTAAGAACGAAGAAATATACAACGCCTTTGATACCAAAAAGCTCCTCAAAAGACCCATCGGGATCATCATCACTGATAAAAGCGGCACTGCAGGCATTGCTTACTGGATTAATACCCATTTTGGCCTTGAAGGTGAAAAGCAAATAGACAAAAAGCATCCTGGCGTGGCCAAAATTTACAAGCAAATTATCAAACAATTCGAAGCCGGGCGCATTACCCCGATTTCAAATGAAGAAATGATGCACCTGGTGAGAAAGTATATCCCCGAGCTTTTTGTCTCTGAGCTTGAACGCATGAAAGAAAAAGCCTCTAAGCTTCTGGTAGAGCTTGTGGAAAAATTGGCCGAACGCCCAGAGATTCGTTCCCTTGATCCTGAAAAGATCGTACCAGTGCTCAGAGAAGTTATCGAAGAGCATCCGTATATACAATTTGTTTACGTGGTAAACCAGGAAGGAAAACGCATCACACCACTGGTAACCCATATCGAAGACAAGGCCCGCTATGAGCACCTCTTAAAAGACGAAGATTATTCAGATCGCCCCTGGTTTATTGAGCCCTTCAAAACCGGTAAGGTTTACGTGACAGACTTTTACTCTTCAAAAGTAACCGGTGCCCTTTGTCTTACCGTTGCCGCCCCTATCAGGAATAAATACGAGGAAGTTGTAGGCGTCTTGGGCATGGATATCCGCTTTGAAGACCTTCTCAAGATGGAAGACGAAGAAGAAAACGAATAGTTCTATGCAGGGCGGAGCCCGCCCTGCTTTTCCCTACAACACCAACCGCCTTTCCTGCTTCATCCGGTGGTCAAGGTAGTAAAGCACCGGGACCACCATGCGTGAAAAAAGCGTCGCCGCCACTTCTCCGGCCATAAGTGAAAGGGCAAGGCCGTTAAAAATCGGGTCAAAAAGGATCACAAAACTTCCCACCACCACGGCAGCTGCGGTAAGGAGCATGGGGCGAAAGCGCACCACCCCGGCATCAATTACCGCTTCTTCAAGGGGCAGGCCCTGTTTCAGGCGTAACTCGATAAAATCAGCCAGGATAATAGAATTGCGCACCACGATACCAGCGCCGGCAATGAACCCGATCATGGAGGTGGCGGTAAAAAAGGCCCCCATAAGGGCATGGGCCGGAAGAATGCCGATGAGTGAAAGGGGAATCGGCGCAAGGAGCACCAGTGGTACCGTGTAAGACTTAAACCAGGCCACGATGAGGATGTAAATCAGCAACAGGCATACTCCAAAGGCAATACCCATGTCTCGAAAGACCTCGTAGGTCACGTGCCACTCGCCATCCCACTTAACGGCCCATTCTTTCTCAGAAAACGGTAGTTTGGTGTAGTAGATTTGTAGGTTTGAACCATCTGGGGCCTTAAGCTCTTTTAAGACCTTGTTTATCTTGAGGATCCCGTAAACCGGACTTTCTTCGGTGCCGGCCATGTCTCCCACCACATAGACCACCGGGTGTAAGTTTTTATGGTAAATGGGATGAGGGACCACGGTCTTTTCCCAGTGGGCAAGCTCCGCAAGGGAGATGAGAGTCCCGTCTCGGCCGCGAACTTTTATGCTCTTAAGGTCCGGGAGACCGGCCCGGTCTTCCTGGGAAAGACGCACCTTTAAAAGCACATCTTCAAGGGCTTTTTCATCGTGAAAAAGCCCGGCATTTTGGCCTGAAAGCGCGGTTTTTACCACCCCAAGCACCCTCTCGGGGGATACGCCGGCAAGAGCGGCCTTGGCGGTATCTACCCTTAGCTGCCATTCCTCCTGGGGGTCCGTCATGTACCAATCTACATCTACCACCCCCGGGGTCCTGGCAAAGATCTCTTTTATTTTACGAGCAAGGGCGATCTGTTTTTCGTAGTCCGGGCCATAGACTTCGGCCACTAAGGTTTGAAGCACCGGCGGGCCAGGGGGAATTTCCGCTACGGTAATGGTGGCTCCGTATTTTTGCGCCACAGGCTCAAGGAGCTTGCGCACGCTTTTGGCAATCTCGTGGCTCTGGAGCTTGCGTTCTCCTTTGGGCAAGAGATTTACCTGAATGTCAGCCACGTTGTCTCCCTGCCTGAGGTAATAATGCCGCACTAGGCCGTTGAAGTTAAAAGGTGCTGAGGTGCCTACATAGAGTTGATAGTCGGTGACGTAGGGTTCTTTTTGGAGTTGATCCCCAAGGACCCTTGCCACTTTGGCGGTTTCCTCAAGGGGAGTCCCCTCTGGCATATCAACGATTACCTGAAACTCACTTTTGTTGTCAAAGGGTAGCATCTTAACCCGCACCACCTTGAAGTAGATAAGGGCGCAGGAAAGCATAAACAAAAGGCCTACAAAGCCAAGGAAACCCCAGCGCCACAGCGGGCTTCTTATGAGGTGGCTCATCATCCAGCGGTAATAGCGGGTAACCAGGGTGTCTTTGACCTCTTCGTGTTTGCTCTCCCGGGAAAGAATTTTTTTGGCGGTCCAGGGAGTGATGATAAAGGCCACCGCCATGGAGAGGAGCATGGCCACTGTTGCGCCAACCGGCATGGGGCGCATGTAAGGCCCCATAAGCCCGCGTACAAAGCCCATGGGGGCAATGGCCGCAATGACCGTAAAGGTGGCCAAGATAAGGGGCGCGCGCACTTCGTTTACCGCGCGCACTATGATATCGCGAAAAGAAAGCCCCCGGTTTTCCGGCAAGTGAAGATGCCGGACGATGTTTTCCACGTCCACAATGGGATCATCAACCAGGATACCGATGCAAAAGATGAGGGCAAAAAGGGTGACGCGGTTAAGGGTGTAGCCAAAGAGCCAGTAAATGGCAAGGGTTATAGCAAGTGTTACCGGTACCGCCACCATGACCACCAGACTTGCCCGCCAGCCCAGAAATAGGGCAATTAACACGGCCACGGAAAAGACCGCGATAAAAAGATGCTTTAAGAGTTCGTCGGTCTTTTCTTTGGCGGTTTCCCCGTAGTCTCTGGTAATAGTGACCTTTACGTCTTTGGGGATTACGTAGCCTTTTAGGCCTTCAACCTTCTCTAAAATGGCTTCGGCAAGCTTGGTGGCGTTTTGCCCTTTACGCTTGGCAATGGCCAGAGAAACCGCGGGATAAAGGGCCCCCGGAGTGCCCTCTATGTGCTTTTCTTCTGCCGCAGGCCCGGGCACAAAAAAGACGTAGTCTTTTGGTTCTTCCGGGGCAAGACTTACGCGGGCAATGTCTCGTAAGTAAATGGGTTTTCCAGCAACCGTGGTGACCACGGTGTTTTTTAGCCCGGAGATGTCTTTAAAAAAGTTATCAAGCTTGACCTTAAAGTGATAATCTCCGGTTCTTAAGTCCCCCAAAATACGGGCCTTGTTCTGGGCAGAAAGGAGCTCAACCACGTCTTGGGGGTCAAGGCCAAGGGCGTAAAGCTTCTGGGGTAAGATTTCAACGCGTGCCTCTCGTCTTAAGCCCCCTTTGATAAAGGTCTCCGAGATGCCCGGGATGCGGCGGATTTCTTCGTCAACCTTTTTGGCTATCTGGCGAAGGGTAAGGGCGTCATAGCCCTTGCCCCAAAAGGTGAGCACCACAATGGGCACGTCGTCAATGGAGCGCGGCTTAAGCAGCGGAAGCGAACACCCTGGGGGGATCCAATCAAGGTGGGCGTAGAGTTTGTCATACGTCTTAACCAGGCTGTCTTCCACGTCTTCGCCCACGTAAAACCGCACCACTGTTAGCGCCCGGCCATTTTCCGCAGTGGAGTAAACGTATTCCACCCCGGGAATTTCCCAGAGGAGCTTTTCCATGGGATAAACCACGCGGTTTTCTATTTCTTTGGCCGTGGCCCCGGGCATCTCCACGAAAATGTCGATCATGGGGACCACGATCTGGGGTTCTTCTTCACTGGGGGTATTGAGCACAGCCATTATCCCCAAAAGAAGCGTGGCGATGATAATGATGGGCGTTAAGGGTGAATCGATAAAATACTCGGTAATACGCGCGATAAAGCCGCCTTTTCTCTCCATGGGCTACCCCTAGATTACCTTGGTCCCGTCTTTTACCTTCTCCGGCTCAAGGACGATTCTTGCCCCACTTTTTAGCCCGGAGAGCACCTCAAAGTAGAGGGTTTGGGCCTCTCGTAAAGCGGGTTTGAATTGCGGGCCTTCTTTGACGTAGGCATCCCCTAGGCGAAGGACCTGAAAATGGGCTATTCCTTTTTCATCTACCAGGTAAACGCCGGCAAGGTCTCCGCGGTAAAAAATAGCCTCTTTAGGGATAAGGAGCTTTTCTTTCGTGCCAACAGGGAAATAAAGCCTTCCTAAAAGGCCTGAGACAAAGTTTCCTTCTGGAAGCTTAAGCTTTAATAAAAAAGTCTTGGCCTTGGGATCGACCCTTGGCACCACGGCTAGCACGCTAAGCGTAAGGGTCTTTTTTAGGGCTGGAAAAGAAACAAGGTATTTTCCCCTGGGATCAACCTGGTTTAACAGGCCCTCATCAAGGGACACACAGAAGCGAAAGGAGCTTAGGCCTTCAAGCACCAGAAGGGGGGTGCCTGGGGTGGCCATGGTGCCTTGAGATACCAGGCGCTTAACTACTTTTGCCCTCAGGGGGGCCTTGATCTCCGTGTAAGAAAGCAGGTTTTTTACCTTGCTTATCTTGGCCTTTATGGCGGCCTGTTTGGCCAAAAGGGCCTCTTTTTGGGCCGCAAGACTCAAGTATTGGGCCCGGGCCTGCTCGTATTCGTCTTTGGTAGCGGCCTTTTCTTTGAAAAGGGCCTCAAAGCGCTTAAAGTTGGCCTTGGCGTAGTCTAGACGGGAGATCAGGGCCTCGCGTTCTTTTTCCAGGGCACGGGCCTCGGCCAAAAGGGCCTCTATATCGGCTTTCAGTTCGCGGTCATCAAGGCGTAAGAGGACCTCTCCTGGGGATACGGTATCGCCTTCATCCACCAGCACCTGCCTTACATAGCCGGGGATCCGGGCGGCAAGGGTGATCTTTTCTTTGGGACAAACTTGGCCGACAAATTCGCGATATTCGGCAACGGGATAAGGCCTAACCTGGTAAAGCTTGGCCTTTACCGTTTGTGTTGGTAGTTCTTCTTTGGCCTTGTGGTCTCCCTTTTGGCAGGAAAGGGTCAAAAATACCAGGGCCAGGGTCAAAACAAAGAGACGTTTGGGCATGTTCTACTCCTTTTCGCTGAGTACTCCGGCACGGAAACGGAGTTCTGTCCACGCCAGATACTGGCGAAAACGGGCAGACAGAAGCTCCAAGCGGGCCTGCCTCAGGGCGGTTTCCGCAGAAAGCAGGTCAAAAATAGTGGCCAGGCCGTTTTGATAGCGCTTTTTAACGAGTTCAAGGGCTTCCTTAGCCTGGGCCACGGTGGCAAGGCTTACCTCTACCTGGGCCTTACTGGTCTTAAGGGCCAGATAGGCCTCTTCAACCTCTTGGAGCACTTGATTTTTCTTCTCCCGCACCTTGGCCTGCTCCGCCAGGGCCTGGGCCCGGGCCTTGGCCAGGCGGGCCCGGTCTTCAAATCCGGAAAAAAGATTAAGCCTGGCCTCAGCCATGATACTAAAGGCGTCTCCGGACACGCCGCCAATCCCCTGAGCGTTATATTCGTAACTTCCCTTCACGTTTACCGATGGATAAAAACGAAAGCGGGCCTCTTTTACGCCTAAATCGGCCAAAGAGGCCTTTTCTTTTACCAGGGCAAGGTCAGGCCTTTTGAGAAGGGCCTTTTCCTGCCAGGGGGCAAGGGAGCCAGGGTTAAATTTTCTTTCAAAGCCAAGGGCTTCAGGCTGCCAGGGGGTGTTTGTAGGAAGGCCGAGCACAAGGTTTAACCGTGAAAGGGCGACTTTTTCTTGGTTTTTGGCGGCAAGAAGTGCACGCTTTACCCCAGCGAGGTTTACTTTGGCCTGAAGTAGGTCTGAGGTTAAGGCCCTACCGTTTTGCACCCGGGCCTTCACTATGGAAAGATTGGTCCTAGCGGTTTCTTCAGCCTTCTCAAGCACCTTTACCCGCTCCCGGGCAAGGATCCAATTGGTGTAGGCCGCCTCCACCTGATAGAGCACGTACTGGGTCAGGGCCTCTTTTTCAAGTTGTGCCATGTAGGCGTGTTTTTTTGCCTTCCTAAGGCCTATGATTTCTTTTCCCTGGTTAAAAAGGGGCTGGGTGATCTCGATGGCGGTCTTTAGATTAGTGCGCGGCGAGGGGTGATTAAGCGGGTCTATCTCAAAGTCGCTTGCCTTAAAATCCTGCTGGGCAAGCTTGGCCATGAAGACCTGGATGGGGCTGTCACTGCGCTGATAAATAAGCATTACATCAACCCGGGGCAAAAAACGGCCTTGGGCCTGTTTAACCCCAGCCTGCGCAGCCTTTAATCGGTAACCCGCAGCCACCAGGGCTGGATTTTTGGCAAGCGCGATTTTTTTGGCCTGGGAAAGACTAAGTGAATCAGCGCACAAGGCTATTTGAGCATGAAAAATGACGAAAATTAGAGAAAAAATGAGTTTTCGCATGTTTTCCACTTTAGCACTTTTCTCCCCCACGGCAAGGGGTGGGTCTAAAAATCCAGGGATTGACGGTAAGTTTTCTGATACTATGCTTTTAGCAAAAACAAAGCAGGGAGATTGAGATGGGAGACGAGATTCGTAGCACCCTTGAAATAGCCTTAGAGAAGGCCGCCAAAATTGGAAAGGCCAGCAAAGAAGAACTGAGACGTGACAAGCTTGAAAAAGAAGGCAGACGCCTGGCAGCAAAGTTTTTAAACGAAAAAGACTTTAATCTTCTCGAGGCCCTGGCCAAAATTCCTGGAGAGGACAAGCCCATTGTGCTTAAGGCAGCGGTTGATACTTTGTGTCGCAACATTGTTTTCCCTCAAGATGAAGCTGCTATGGCTGACATTGAAAAGGCCCTAAAAGGTCTTGAGCTTATTTTCTTAAGCTTTCCCCAGGTAAAAGAGCTTACCGCTGAAATCAAAAAACTCCTTCTTCTTTATTTACAGCAGCAAAAACAACTCTACGAGCAATTCAAGCTCCAGTTTCAAAGCCAGATGGGCGAGATTGAAGAAGCTCTCAAACAGCAATATGGTGAAGGCGTAAAAGTTGAGCCAGAAATGATCCCGCAATTTCAGGATGAATGGCGCAAGCTTAAAGGGAGACTCCAGGAGCAATACCAATCCCAGCTCAACTACCTGAAAAACATTTTCTACAAAATGCTTCAGCAATGAAAAAAGACTTGCGTGTTCTGCTTGAAAAAGTTGCCAAAGGAGAAGTCTCACCTTACGAAGCAGAAGAGATGCTTTTGCATCTCCCCTTTGAAGACTTAGGCTTTGCCCGCATTGACCATCACCGGGCGTTGAGAAAGCATTTTCCCGAAGTGATCTACGGCCCGGGCAAGACTTTGGCAGAACTTGAAAAAATAGTTGCTACTTTCATCTCAAAAAAACTTTCTCTTTTGATTACCCGTGTTGCTGAAGAGAAAGCGAGGCCTCTTATAGAAAAGTTTGAAGGGCTTTCTTATTCTTCGCGTGCCAATCTTCTTTATCATTTGCCTGAGCGTCCAGAACCTAAAGGGAGTCTTTTGATCCTTTGTGCAGGCACAGCAGACCTTCCTGTGGTAGAGGAAGCGCGCCTTTGTGCCGAGGCCTTTGGTAACAAAGTCGAAGTGATAAAAGACGTTGGCATTGCAGGGGTGCACCGTATTGTCCCTGAGATCCCTCGGCTAAGGAAGGCACGGGTCATAATTTGTGTAGCAGGGATGGAAGGGGCGCTTCCAAGCCTTGTGGCAGGGCTGGTGGATGTGCCGGTTATTGCCGTGCCTACCAGTGCGGGCTACGGGGCAAATTTTTTCGGCCTGGCGCCGCTTCTTACCATGCTTAATTCCTGTGCTGCCGGGGTGGCGGTGGTAAATATCGACAATGGCTTTGGCGCAGCCTATATCGCAAGCCTGATTAATCAACTCCCTGAGAAGGTCTCTTAAATGCCCAAAATGGCCATCATGAACCGCATCTGGTTTTATCTCCTGCTTTTTGCAGTGCTTGCCGCGGCGTTTAACAATTCCATGGAAGCAGTAACCAAGGCCTCTTTTGATGCCGCCAAAACCGCGGTAAACCTGGCCATAGGGCTGGTGGGGGCCATGACCCTCTGGCTCGGGTTGGTAAAAGTGGCTGAGGAAGGGGGGCTGCTCAGGCTTATTGCCAGAAGGGTCAAGTGGATTCTCACCCGGCTTTTTCCTAATGTGCCACCAGAGCATCCTGCTATGAGCGCTATGGTGATGAATATTTCGGCAAACGCTCTTGGGCTTGGAAACGCTGCCACTCCCCTTGGTATCAAAGCCATGATGGAACTTCAAAAGCTAAACCCCCATCCAGAACGGGCCACTGACGCCATGTGTCTTTTCCTGGCGATCAATACCTCAAACGTAACGCTTCTTCCCTTGGGGGTTATTGCGGTGCGAGCGGCAGCTGGCTGCAAAGACCCCGCGGCTATCTTAATCCCAACCCTTTTTGCCACCACCTGCTCAACCATAGCTGCGGTGGTAGCAGCCAAGTTTCTTGCCCGTTTAAGCGGGCCAGAGGAAGCTCCTGTTGTTTCAAACGAAAACAAAGCAGAAGACACTTTTACTGAAGAAAAAAGACCACGTATTTCGTCTTTGGAAAAAACTTTTATCTGGCTTTTGGTTTTTTTGATTTTTTTGGCGCTCCTTTACAGGATCTGGCAGGACCCTGGTGCTGAAGCCTTAAAGCAGCTTATTTCTTTTTGGCTTGTTCCTCTACTTATGCTTTCCCTTTTGCTCTTTGGTTACTTTCGCGGGGTTCCGGTATATGAAAAGGCCTGTGAGGGGGGCAAAGAAGGCTTTCAGGTGGCCCTTAAGATTATCCCCTTTTTGGTAATGATTCTTGTGGCCATTGCTATGTTTCGGGCGTCAGGGGCCTTTGATTTTTTGGCCACCCTGCTTAAGCCCATAACCAGCCCCATTGGTTTTCCAGCCGAAGTGCTTCCCGTGGCGCTTTTGAGACCTCTTTCTGGCTCTGGTGCCTTTGGTTTGATGAGTGAGATCGTAGCCCGTGCTCCTGATAGCTTTGCTGCTTATCTTGCTTCAACGATTCAGGGCTCAACGGAGACCACTTTTTACGTGCTGGCGGTGTACTTTGGTGCGGTAGGAATCAAAGACCCACGTTATGCGGTATGGGCTGCCCTTTTTGCTGATTTTGTAGGGGTGGCGGCGGCCTTTTTTATCTGCCGCTTGACGTATTAATTTTGGTATTAAAACCGCGATATCGGTAAGGATCCGCTGTTTTCGGAACGAAAAATGGGAACGGATCCCAGGCAATGTAGAAAAGGTTAACCATGAGCAAAGCCTACTTTTATAAATGTGAAGCCTGTGGTTTGCGCTTCCCTGCCCTTAGTGAACTTGAAAATTGTCCTGCCTGTAAAAAGACTCTCTGCTTAAAGGCTACGAGAGCCCTTGAAACCGATGATTATTCTTCTCCTGCTAAAAAGCTTTTTCCTCCTTGTGTGGCAGTGCTTGATAACATCCGCAGTGCCTGGAACGTGGGTTCGATTTTGCGCACGGGTGAAGCTGCAGGCATTTCTCATTTTTATCTCTGTGGCATAACACCAACGCCTGCACACCCCGGGGTCACTAAAACTGCCCTTGGCGCAGAAAAAGTCGTCTCCTGGTCTCACGAACCAGATGCGGTAAAAACGCTTATTTCCTTAAAAGAAAGGGGTTTTTACCTCTGGTCCCTTGAAACAGAAGGAAGTGCCCTTTGGGATCCGCAAATGGAACCTCCGGATAAGGCTCTGGCCCTGATAGTAGGAAATGAGCTTTGTGGCGTTGATCCAGGCGTGCTTGACCTCTGCGACCTAGTGTTAAGGCTTCCCATGCGCGGGGCCAAGTGTTCTCTTAACGTGGCGGTGGCCTTTGGGGTGCTTGCGCTTTGGCTTTCTGCCAGGCGCAAGGACTAAGACAGAGGCCACTTTTTTCCTAAGAGCTTTTTTCTATCCAGTCTTCCACGCGGTCTTCGCGTAAAAATACGTGCCCGGTGAAAAGGGCTACTAAAGCTTCGGCATTGCGCCGCACTTCCACCTGATAAAGGCCGGTGCGCTTGCCACGGGAAACCTCTTTTGCTTCAGCAATAAGGAGATCACCTTCTTGGGCAGGGGATACGTAGCTTATCTGGCAGGACATAGCCACGGCCACCTGACCGTGGCTATTAGAGGCAAGGGCAAAGGCATAGTCTGCCAGTGAAAAAATAGCACCACCGTGGACAATTTTTACAGCATTAAGCATGTTTTTGGTGACTTTCATGCTTACTCTGGCATAACCCGGGCGGATTTCTTCGTTTTTCATGCCGTAATTAACCGCGACCATGTCATGTTTTGCCATAAAATCAGCAATTTTTTGCGATATGTCCATAAAACAACCCCTGGAAAAAACTATTGTGCTAGGAATTTACGGGCAACTACGTTTTCAGGGTCGAGAAGAAGGACTCTCTGAAAAATGCGTTTTGCGTCAGTGTTTTTGCCTTGCCACCAGAGCGTGCGTCCAAGCTCTACTAAAAAGTCTAAACTTGTTGGGTAACGGGCAAGCATTTTACGACATATTCTTTCAGCCAAGCGGGCTTTATTCTGCAAACGCAGGGCAATAGCCAGGCGTAAATTACCATAATAGTTATAAGGATCAGCAGCAACCAGGCGATTCATTGTCTTTTCTACCTCACTCCAGCGCTGTTGCGCCATAAGGGGAAGTGAAAGTCCAAGAAGTGGCTCAAAAGCTTGGGAGCGTAGGGAAACGGCCTTCTTATAGTGTTTAATGGAATTTCCGTATTTGCCGGAAAGATAATAGAGCCAGCCAAGACGCAAGTTCACCAAATAAGAATTAGGATAGCGCTCAGCAAGGGGTAAAAGGGCTTTGATGGCATCTTCATAGGCCCGCATTTTTTCATATTTGTAAGAATCTTTAAATGCCTGGTAGAAGTTATTATTAACTTGGGCAAGACAAACGCTGGTACTTAACATCACGAAGAAACTTAAAATTGAAAGACATTTGAAAAATTTGCTTTTCATAACACCTCCACAGCGTTATTAATCAGAACATTTTAGTGGGTAAGGCTTTCTGGGATCCGTTCCCATTTTTCGGAACGAAAAATGGGAACGGATCCTTAACGAAGCCGGACTTTTACCCATAATAACAACTCTTAGAAACTCCCACCAATGCTTAAAGTAACTATTGTTTGGCTAGCGTCGTCGTTATATCCAGCGTGTTCCAGCCACTCTTGGGTCAGTTGGCCAGAAATTTTGAGAGAAGGATTGATTTTGTAGCCTATTTCTGCGGAAAATCCGCCTTTGTATTTATCAGATAAGTTATAAACTACAAAATTGCTATTTTTTACCGCATAAATTTGTTCTCCAATCCAGGCAGATACTGAAAACTCATAATTACCAATAAAAGTGCTTAAAAGCTGTTCTAAAGAATAAAAGTTCTTTTGAGAGGAAACTTTTTCGTCAGTATGAATATAGTAAAAGCTAGTATTACTATAAATTCTATAACCAGCTAAGGCAAAGTAATAGCCAAAGTGAGGCTTAAGTTGAATAACATCTAAGTTAATTTGGTCATGATAGCGAGAGTAAGCAAATTCTAAACCACAGTTCCAATTGTAAGCTTTATAATAAGTACCATCAAAATAAAATACTTTACCTTTATCAGTAATATCATCATCAGAGAGAATGTAATGGAATCCAAACTTAAAGATATGGTTTTTGAGGATATTGTCCGTATTGGTGTAGAGAAAAGTGAAATCTGTTTGATTGAGATTATCGATATTAGCACGCGGTTTGTAATCTATATAGGTTTGGGCAAGGCCAATTTCAAATTTATGCTGGTAATTTTCATAAAGGGAAAGATATCCTAAAACAGACCATCCGTTATCTTTTACACTAGAATTATTAAAATTCATGAAGCTTCCATACAAACTTCCATATTTTTTAAGTTCTGCATGGGCAGGTATGGCTAATACGAGTACAAACATCGTAAATAGTAATAATCGTTTCATGACACCCTCCTTAATACAATTTTTTTATTTTTTAACACCACCTGGGCTTCTTTGACAAACCCTTTAGTACGATCAAGGATTACGGTAGTTTCAACTTGGTCGCTACCATGTTTTATAAGGCCTTTTATTACCTCTGGACTTTCGTAAATATAGGTCCCTTTTATTTGGGCCAAGCGGTGACTAAAAGACGCCAGCAGGATATAAATCGAACGTTTTAAAGGTCCGTAAAAAACTTCAAGGGGAAGAAAATCCTCCCAAAAAAGTTCTTTTTGATAGGTAAGGGGAAGACGTGGCAAGGCCATAAACAAAGCCCTAAAGGCTTGTGAGTTGCCATCCTGCCTCAAGAAATAAAATGTTCCTTCTATTTTTTGGAAATAAAGTGCTTTGTGGTTGGTACCAAGATAATAGGTTCCATCAGGGGCCATGTGGACCTTCCAGGTTTCTTGTTTGCTAGTCTTTTCCTCTATCTCAATCTCATAAGCCATTTCTTGGTCCAAGACAAGGGACATAAGATGTTCCAGGGATTTGTCAGGATAAAGAGCGGTAACTACTTCGCCTTCTTGAGGAATATTGTTTGCCTGATATTTGGTTTTAGTTCCAATTTGAACCGCATAATGTACAAAACTAAAAGGTTGGGTGGGTGCGCCCAGTTCAGGGGTTAATTGAACTTGAACGTGGAGATGTGGCTGGGGTGAGTAGCCGGAGTTTCCACAGAGTCCAAGGAGTTGGCCCTGCTCTACCCACTCCCCTTCTTTTACTTTGATGGAACCTTTTTTAAAATGGGCAAGGAGAACATAAAAACCCCGTTCATCGTAGATGAGAACGTAATTTCCCCAGTTGTTAGTTTCGTTTACCGTGCCAGGGGGATTGTCATCAATATCGTTCGAAAGACTTATTATCCTGCCGCGAACTGGTGAGAGCACGGGTTTTTGAAAACAAAAGTAGTCTTCAAGGTTAGTCCCCTCATTTTGAAAAGTTTTGCCTTCATTATCGGTAATGACAAAATCAATGGCATGGCGCCACACACCTTGATGTGTCCAGCGGCCGTCAAACCCTTGCCAAACGGTCCAGCTCCCTGCAAAAGGCAAACTTAAAGTTCTAAGCGTACCAGGGAAGCGGGCCTGGAAAGAAAGATAGTGGTCTAAAGTGCGCTCAGGATTTCCGCGATAGTAAGTGGCAAGATAGGGAAAACCCGCTAATCCTAAAGCATAGACAAGGGAAAGCACTACCATGTTAAAAGGCAAGGTAAAGGTAGGGATACCGTAATGAGCCCAGAAAAAAGAAGCTGCATCAAGCAAAAATGGTGAGATGGCCACAGAGATAGCGGCTAAAAGATAACTTTTGGGCCCGGGAATCAAAAAGACTCCACCGATGGCCATGGAAATGAGGCTAAAATTAAAAGCACTCAAGTTGGTAGCAGCCTGGTAAAAGGACCCTTCCATAAAAGAAAGAATGCCAACACCCAGGAAATAACCGCCCACTGCTAGGATAAAGAGTATGCGCGAGGCAAAGAAAATAACTAACAAGAAAATGAGCCCCCCAATAATATGGGGGCAAAAGAGAAGGGCTCCCAGAGCCTTGGTAAGACCTGTAAGCCAGACCGGAAATTTTAACTCAAGGGTTCTGGTAAGGTTTATTAATTTGGCTTGGTATTCCTGTACTAAGAGGTTGGAGTATTTGTACGAGGCAAGATAAATCGTGGTGCTCACTACTACAAACGGGATATTTAACACCGGCAAACGAAATAGCTGCCAAAAAACATTAGACAGGCTATAGGTGACAATAAACGTAAATGCTCCTGCAGCTATTACCAAAAATGCCGTAAGCAAGGTTAGTTGGAAAATGTATCCAATGGAAAGACCTACCAAAAGCGGATTGTAGGTGTAAAATCCCGAACCACGAAAAATCTTTTTTAACCCCAAAAACCTGGCAAATTCATAAGCAGAAAGCACACAAATAAGCCCTGAGATACCCACAGAAGGGTTAATAAAAGTGGCCCCCAAGAGTAAAAGCCCAAGGAGATAGTTTTCAAAGAAAAAAATCTCTGAATAGCTATTGGCTATAGTGCGCACATAGTTGGCAAAAAACTTAAAAATATGTGAAAGAGGCCTTTCTTTTTCCATGGAGCTTTATTCGAAAGCTAGCTTGACTTTAACCGAAGCCTCTCAGGTAGTCTTTCCCTAGCGATAATGTCTTCAAGGTTTTCGGCCTCACGTATCAACTCAGCTTCGCCATTTTCATTTATTAGTACCACAGCAGGGCGATAACGGATAAATTGCATCCACTGGGTCACGTTGTAAGCCCCAACTGGGGAGAAAATAAGGCGTATGCCCCGTGGAAGAGGAGGTAATTGGACCTGTTCAGCCACTACGTCTATGTTCATGCAAAGTGGCCCATAAATAACACAAGGCTCCGCAGGGCCTGGGACGTCTTCTTCTAGTTCTACGCGGAAGTTATACCAAAAAGCAGTAAAAAGGATGTTAACACCTGCATCAACCACGTATGACCTTGTGCCATCAGGCAACCGCTTGCTTGCCACCACCGTGGTTATCAGAAAACCAGCTTCGTCCACGATAGCACGGCCTGTTTCCAAAATAAGTTTGGGAAAATCATTTGGCCGAAGCTTTGCAAGAAGGGTGTCACAAATAGCCTCTGCAAAATCTTCTAGCGGGGGTACTGCAACTTCTGGAGATAGATAAATCCCTTTCAAACGATTGCGTGACGGAAAGCCTCCCCCTAGGTCTAAATATTCTATTTTGAGGTCAAAATTATCTTCGACCTGATAGGCAAAATCTACCAGTTTTTCAACGGCACGGGCATAGGCCCTTGGTTCAAGAAGGAAAGTTCCCAGGTGGCAATGTAGTCCGTTTAAAATAAGTTTTCCGCCTGAGACAATGCGCTTGGCAGCATCCATAGCCTGCCCAGACTCTAGGTTGAAACCAAAGCGTGTCCATTGGGGGCTAATACCTGTGTCCATGTTAAGGCGTATGCCTACTTTGATTTGTTGTCCTAGCTCTTCAGCAATGTCTTCTAGGTCATAAATTTCGTCGAAATGGTCAATATTGATTATGGCTCCCTCTTGAACAGCGCGTTTAAGAGCAGGAAGGGGCTTATAGGGGCCGTTAAAAATGATTTCAGAACCAGGGACCCCAAGACGCCTTGCTTTTTCGTACTCAAACTCTGATACCACTTCGGCGGTTTCTCCTTCTTGATGCAGGATAGCGCAAATAGCGTCCAGATAGTTGGTTTTGTATGACCAGGAGAAATGAACGTTGGGATACCTGGTGGAAAAGAGTTGGTAAATCTGGCGATATTTGGAGCGTAGCCTTTTTTCGGAGAATACAAAAAGGGGCGAACCAAAGCTACTTACCAAGTCTCCTATGGGGATACCGTCTATTTCAGGGCGCACATGGCGACCATAAACCGAACCAAATTTATTGCTAAGACCTACTTGCACTTTGCGGATGATAGGCTTTTCGTAAGGCTCGCGCACTTTTATCCTCCTGATAGTTAAGATTCACCTTTGGTGACTACTTTTTGAAAGGTGGTCATGTCAGTGACAAGGTCGTAAGTGTAACGAATATAGAGTTTTCCTGCTTGGTAATCTGAGTGGCGCTCAACGTTTGCGCCGATAGCTGCCCGGACTAAGCGTGCAGGAAGATTTATCCCGGCACCAGTGGCAAAATAGATCCATGCTGGAAACCGGGGGTTAATTTCTATGAGATAAATGCGCTCTCCGTCAGTGATACATTCAAGTTCAAAGGCCCCACGCCAGCCGATTTGTTCTAAAAATTTGTAGGTAGCTTCTAGTAGGAGTTCGTTTTTTATGGTGACCCCTGTCCAAATTTTTCCAAGAGAGGTAATCCAGAGTTTTTTGATGGCCATGTGTCCCAGGCTTCCACCTTTTCCATCGCCAACCCCTACCACGTTTACCTCTTCACCTTGGACGACCTTTTGGACCAAAACAGGATAACCCCATTCTTCGACGATTTTTTGAAAAGCATGTTCTGCCTCAGCATAAGTGTGCACCCGGTAGGCCTTATAAAAAAGCCCTTTTACCATGGCGGGAAAACCTACCCGGTCAAGGGCACTTAAAAGCTCTTGATACGAGGTTACTTGTTCGGTGGGAGGAATTGAAAGCCCAAGGCGTGGGGCTAGTTCTAGAAGCCTCTGTTTGGAACGCAATTCGAATTGTTCCCAGGTAGGGAGAAAGGTTTTAATGCCCGTTTGTCTCAAACGAGCCTCTCCTTTGATAAATAGTGGAAGCTCTGCATCAAGGGTAGGAACAACTACCTCAAGCCCTGAGGATTCTTTGATATAGCCGAGGCGTGCCAGGTAATCTTCCTCGTCGCTTGAAGGGTAGGGCATGATGTATGACTTATCAACTAGCCAGTCAAGGTAAATACCTGGTTCCATAGCATCGTAGGCTAAGCCCAAGGCCTTAACATTAAGTTCTTGGTCTTCTTTTAGGCTACGGATAACACCAAGGCCAGGGCCAGGGTTGTCCACCGCGTTTATGCCTGAGACAGCAACCACCAGTTCTTCCATAAGAGCTCCTTAAATTAGTTTGTAGTTCTTAAGTTGTTCTAAAAAGTCCGTTAAGTCGCGTTCCGCAGTCTCTTGGTCAACCTCAAAGTGTTCGGTCATTTCTGCTAAAATTTGGGAGGGACTCTTGCCTTCTTTTAAGCGGGTAAGAATCCAAAGACCGACTTTGTTGGTGGTAAAGCTGTTGCCTGTTACTGGATCAAAAATAAACCCCTCTTCGCTTATGGCTAAACGTGATAGTCGCTCCATAACTCACCCCGTTTGACAAAATTAAGGCAGGAGATCCCTCCTGCCGTATAATCCCTTGCGGTTGTGCATGCAACACTATTATTTATTTCGTCTTCCAAACCAAAGAGGATAACAGGTATTTGGGTCTCGCAATTGTATGCTTGAACCATTTGGCAAAATTATTTTTACCGCAAAAATAGCGGTAGATCCGTCTTTAAAAGTGACTTCGTAGCCTTCGATAGTAACTTCGTCTCCAACCCGAGGACGAGGAATGCCCATACGTTTCCAGTACCAAACCGGCCCAAAGCCACTGACTACTACGTTTTCACTCCCTGTGTCGATTATGTAGCCTCTTCCTGGATAAACTCCTACTACTCTTCCTCTGATAGTTACCGGAGTCCCGTTTTCGCAAATAAGCCTTGCGGCAATGCCGCCGCACCACCCCGGAGGTCCGCTCCAGGCCCCACGTGGTTGAGTACGAGCTTGATTGTTACTTGGTACACCCCAACCAGGCCAAATACCACCTTGCTGGTTCTGGGCCCAAGAGGGGATGTTTAAAAAGGCTAAAACTGCTAAAACCATTCCTGTTGCCCAAAACTTAAACTTCCCTTTCATGTTAACCCTCCTTAACAAGGATTTCGTTCAGTTAAAATTGCAAGTCAAATGCCAAACATTTGCAGTTTATGAAAAAAACTTGGGCAAAATTTTCGGTGCGATGAACTCTTATGGCCTATTTCAAACTATTAATGAGTGTATTAAACGCCCGCTACCGTTAAAGATCCGAGAGGAATATCGACTAAAAATGCTCCCAATAATAAAAATATTCGACAAAAATTACCTTTCGACAAAAACGTCGAAAAGCAGTGGGGCAGACAAAATTTCCGATTATGCCAGAAGCACAGCGATGATGCCGGTTAGAAAGATGCCGTCAAAGGTGCCTGCCCCACCAATGGAAGCCACAGGAGCCCTTAATTTGTTAATATCCCTTAAGTGCAAGATATCAGCACCGATTAGCGTTCCCATGGTTCCTGAGATGTAGGCTACCACCGGGGCCTTGTCAGGCATTATTAAAAGAGCTACCAGGGCAGCTACTATTGGCGGAATGAACATGGGAATGGCGATCCCTATGCCAGGGACCGGGCGAGCAAGCTTGTAACAAACCGCGGCCACGATAGCCGTAGCAATTAAAGGGCTTATGAGAAGGTTATTTTGGAGCATAAGATAAAGGGATACCAAGACCGGAATAACACAACCGCCAACGTTTATTGCAATTATCGTATATCGGGGTTCAGGAATACGTGGCACCACGTAACGCATGCCAAAAAAGTTTATCACCATTTCCTCAGGATAAAGCTCTACGTCACGGGGGATCTTCTTAACCGGAATATTTATGTGACTGCCGATCAGAGACCCAAAAAGAAAGGTAAAAACCTGAGAAGCCGTAAGGCCAAGCTTGCTAGCAGCTATGGTGATAAGACCAACGTGAACAAAAAAGAAGAGAAAAACCAGGAGAAAAAGAAACAGTAAAAAGAAAATCAGGGCAAAAGGGCTAAATATCATTTTTTACATCTCTACAATTTTTTTAAAAAAGCAGTTTATCACTTCGCGGTTCTATTGGCACTACCTATTTTTAGGTCTGTTTTAGCAACATTCCCATTTTGTAACTCAAAATGGGAACGGATACCAGTTGTGCATAACAACGCTGATCTCGGCAATTTTTCAATTTCTACTTTTATTTCATTACCAGGAGTGTAGCACAGGCGACCCTTGAACAGTGTTCATTGCGAGCTAAGCGAAGCAATCCCATGAGATCACTTCGGTGACTGCGTCGCCTCGCGTGACACCTTGTCGGATAACGGTGCTCCAATAATAGAAGTTGTGGAGTTTGTAGAGGCGCCTTTGCGGGGTAACCTTGCGATAGCCGGTAAGGGCATTATGAGCGAAGCAATATCGGGTGAGTAGCCGTTTTTCAGCAAAATGTGAAAAGGAACAAGAGAAGCAGGGCGTAGAGGCTTTGGCAGGTGCAGTTAAAATTTGCCGGTAAGCATAAGGACACCAAGGATGATGAAAAGAAAGCCTCCGGCCAGCCGTATATAACGCAAAGGAATCAAAGTCTCTAAAAATTTGCCAGCAATAACGCTTATAGCGGTTGCCATAACCAAAGCGGTAGCTACTGCCACAAAAACCAGCATCCTGTTTTCGTTTTTCGCAGAAAACATAAGAGTGGCGAGTTGGGTTTTATCGCCTATTTCAGCCAAAAAGATAGTAAGAAAGATCGTAAGAAATAGCTTCATTTCTCGCTCACCTTAATCACAAGATATGCGGTTAAAGCCCCTATACCAAAAAGGGCAACTCTGCGAAGCATCCTTAGGGTAATACTCTTTTCAAGGCCTTTGCGCCAGCGTTCGTTAATGTTTTTTGTTTTGTTAGTTATTACTGGGAGCATTTTTTATCGATGTTCCTTTCGGGGATCCGTTTCTATTCTTCGAAAAGAAAATAGAAACGGATCTTTGTTTTTGACTTTTACTTTGGCAGAAATTTAGCATTTCTTTTAAAAAAAATGTCAGAACAAAAATTGTGAAATTTATTTGTCAAAAATACAATGGTTTCCCAAATTCTTTTCTCAATTCCTGAGCTCGAAAACCCCCCTTTTGGGCTTGAACTAACCTTTCGTGATCCGTTCTTCTTTTCGGAACAAAAAATGGGAATGGACCCCGAAAAACGTCGGGCCTTAAATGCCTCATTAATGATCAAATTGAACCGAAAAAAATTTTCTAAAATTTAAGTTTTCCTATCTTCCTATCGATAATAATTATTAAACTTATTTTAAAGGAGGATGGAAAATGAAGGGTTTGATGGGCAGGGTAAAGGTAACTTTGTTGGCAGTGATTTTTAGCCTGTTTTTGTTTTCCATGGCGCTAGCCAAAATAAACATTAACACAGCTTCGGTTGAAGAGTTAACAGAGCTCCCAGGAGTAGGAAAGGTTGTAGCTGAGCGCATAGTTTCTTATCGAGAGGCAAACGGGCCTTTCAAATCTCCTGAGGATTTGATCAAGGTAAAGGGCATTGGGCAGAGAAAACTCGAAAAGATTTTGCCACTTATAACGGTTGAGCCTGAAGTAAAGGAAAACCAGAACTAGTAATAGGGCCCCAAAAACGCCCTCAATTTAGGAACTATCCCATTGTTCCGAAAAATGGAAGCGGTTCACAGAGAAGTATAGACTTATTTTGTTCCCTTAAGGAGTAAGATCGTCGGCGGGACTACCCCGCCGACGGTTTTTTATTCGCTAAAACTAACGCTTAAGGTTAATCAATTCTTCTAACATGGCGTCAGTTACGGTGATCGTGCGGGCATCAGCTTGAAAGCCTCGCTGAATAGTTATCATTTTTACGAATTGTTCACCAAGGTCAACGTTTGACTGCTCAAGGCTGTTGGGGGCGATAGAGCCAAGGCCGTTTGTGCCAGGCTTACCGGTAACTGGAGGTCCAGAGTGGGTGGTTTCTCTATATAGGTTTCCGCCTGCTTTGTCGAGCATTTCTGGTGCATTGAAATTGGCTAACCCAACCATCCAGAGAGGAATTACCCTTCCGTTTGAATAATGTCCAGTGAGAACTCCCTCGGTATCAACTGATATTGACTCAAGATATCCGGGACCGTAACCATCCTGATCGTAAAAAATAGTTGAATTACTAGTAGCATACTGGGTTGTTCTTACAGATTCTGAACGCCAAGCGCCATCCTTGTAGTAATAACCAAAATTTAGTTCAATGTTTTGAATGTCTTTCCGTGCAGCAGCAAGTTCTTCATCTGTTTGAGGAGGATCTTGGTCTAGATTTAAGCCTAAAAAGTCAGCTAGGACTAAAGGGTACCCGTGTTTTCCGAGAATATTAAATCCGTCCTCTGCATCACTTATAGGACTTCCATTTTCGTTAATGATTTGAACTATATCTCCGGTGTCAGGGTCAACGCGATAGGTCTCATAAAATTGTTTAACATTGCCTTGATTGTCAAATTCTAAGCGTCCATACATTAAAACTCCTCTTTTAGTGTCTGCTAGAGTATTTCCAGAAGGAATTTGTTCTTTAACGGTTACAGAACCTTCTGTTGTAGTCCACTGCATTGGTATAGTGTCATCGATAAAATCTCTTTGGTCTTCTTTCGGATCACAAGCAACTAAAAATTCATAAACATTATCCTTTGTAGTCCTATCATAATAAATTGTAACTTCATGAGGGGTTCCTAGAGAATCGTAAATAGTGAGCGTAGTACGATAGGTATATTCAGTATTAGGAAGAGGAGTTTCATTTCGAGCATTCCAACTATCATAGATTGTATTTACTTGTTGCAAACGGAAGAAATCTTCACCTGAGTCACTTTTTATAGTGTCTAAATCACCAGTTCCAGTTGAACTGTAATTAACAGCATCCCAATTAAAATTTATTTTTTGAGTTGTACCGTCTAAGAAGAAGGAAGCTTTACGTTTGACATCACTTATATTACTACCCCACGATAGGAGAATGCTGTCAGTTTCTTCAGAGGGCCGAGTCGCTCCTGGTGTTGGAGATTGAAATACCAAAAAATGCCATCGGCCATTGGCTAACTCTGGTAGTGAATCCTGTATTTCTGCTGGAAAATCAGTGATGTTAGGTGGTGTACCATTTTGAAAATAAAGATAAATCCTTAATGGGATATCATTACCACTTGCATCTTTTACTGTAATATCTATACTTTTCCATGTATTTTCAGGAATTGGTGTGCCGTTGTCATCTAGCTTAATCAAACCGGCACGTCCAGGAACACTGAGTCCTTCTGTTAGTCCATTTTCATGAGTAACATTTGACCAGTTTATAAGAACTTTTTCTTTAGTAATAGGAAGTTCGATAGTGGCTTTGGTTGCGGTTGTGTCAGAACCACTTGCTAAAACTTCTCCAGTAGTTTCGTATATAATTGAATAGTTGTCCCATTTCTGAGTAGTACCATTCCAGGTTAATATTACTTTGATTGGGATATCTTGACCATTGATATCTCTAATAACAAAGTTTGTTGTAATAGTTTGAGAAGGATCCCCTGAAGCTACGTAAACATTACCTTCTAAAGGAATTTCCATGGTTTCTAATTCTTCACGTGTATCAAGATTCGTTATTACATCCACTTTAGATGTTTGGACCGGAGGAGAACTGCGCTGGATTTGAATATCTTGTAAAGCTCCGGTAATATCTCCAGTTACTTCATCTATTTGCCACCCTTGAACTCTAAACCCCGCAGGATTGACCAAGTATCCCTGTTTTTCTACAAGGAACTGGCCATCTCGGGTGTAAAAAGTATTACCGCTAGAGCCAGGTTCCTTAAGGATAAAAAAACCATTTCCCGCGATGGCAAGGTCGGTGGGGCTAGCGGTGCTTTCAAAGGAACCCTGTTGCATCATAGGATAAAGGGCGTTGATGGAAGCCCCGCGACCCATCTGCCCGGAGCCAGAAGAAGTGTTAATCCTTTGGGCCATAACGTCTGAAAATGTAATACGGGCCCCTTTAAAGGCAGAGGTATTCAGGTTGGCCACGTTATCGCCAACTACGCTCATGCCGTGACCAAGGCTCCTTAAGCCACTTGTTCCTGCAAAAAGGGCATCAGTCAAACCCATAACTTACCTCCTATAAGTTCCTAGTAATATTTTTCGTCAGCATTGGTTAGTCAGCTCAAAATTCCTAAACTTGTCTTAAAAAGTCTTCTAGCATTTGGTCCGCCGTGGTGATTATGCGGGCATTGCTCTGGAAAGCCCGCTGGAGAGTTATAAGATGAACCATCTCATTGGCTACATCTACGTTTGAGCCTTCAAGTGCTCCTCCAAAAATAGCCCCAGGGCTACTTTTCCCTGGAGGAATCATTTCAGGAGTTGTTCCAGCTACAGCTTTAAAAAGGTTTCCCCCTGCACGCTCTAATTCGTCAGGGCTGCCGAAAAGGGCCAAAGGAATACGCGCAACATCAAAGGTTTGATTGTTGGTATAAGAGATCTGTAAAACGCCGTCTTCGGTAATATTAAGTGTTTCAAAAAATCCAGGTGGATAGCCATCTACGTTTTGGTTAAGCACGGCGTAGGGTGAAGCAAATGCCGTGCTAGCATGGTCTTCTAGGCGTTCCCAGGTATTGTTTGCCACATTGAAGCGTGTGCCAAAATCAAGGGCAATTTGCTGAGGGCCTGCTCCAAAATCTACCGTAAAAACCGGGAACCCCTCATCTGAATAAGTGTTAAGAGGTGTTCTTGTGCCAGAAACATCACTAACAAGTTGTAAGTCTTCTAAAGATTCAAGCTGCCCTAAGTAACCGAAGCGGATTCTTCCTGTCATTAAGGCGCCTGAATAAGGCCCTGTCCCCCGGGGATCAGCTTCAGGGGGGATTCCTATTAAAAATTCAAAAACCTGAGGGTCAGAAGTCCTGTCCACGTAAAGATTAAGATCATGAAGGTTACCGAGGCCATCATAAACGGGTATATCCACTTTAAAATCATAGGCCCCGTCCTCAAGGGGAGGGGAATTATTGGCGTTCCATAAATCGAAAAGATTCGAGTCGGTTTCTTCAGCGGGTTTGCTGGTATCAAAATTCATTTGAATTGTTATTTTGCTTGTGGCCTGACCGTTTATATAGCGTGCAAATTCAACGGGTGTTAAGTCACCTGAGGTAATGGTGCTGCAATCAACCCCTTCGGGACAAATCCAGCCCAAAAGATCGTAGCCTGTGGGAAGCGAAAGACGCATGCGACCTTCTTCAACTTCGCGGGGAAGAAACTGGCCGTCCCGGGTATAGTATAAATTTTCGCCGTCAGAAACGGTGAAAAATCCCTTCCCCGAAATAGCCATATCTGAAGGTTGCTCAGTCTGTTTAATAGGACCTTCGTTGTAAAGTACTTCTATGTCCTTAACCCTTGAGCCCAGGCCTTTTTCGTCGTAGGGAGGTGCTTCGGTGTTGGCCCTGGCAAAAAAGTCTTCAAAAAGGGCTCTGCTTCCTCGAAATCCAGTGCTTTCAAGGTTAGCAAGGTTATCAGCAGTGACGCCTATCCCATGGCTCATGGATGAGACGCCGCTTTTGCCGACGTAAATGCTTCCAAACAAGCCCATTATTTAAGCCTCCTCAGCCATGATTTTTTCAAGCTCTGATAAGTCTATTTCTTCGTGTCCGTTAAACAGGAGTTGATATTTGTTGTCTTCAAGTAAAGCACCTGTAATACGTCCAACAGTCTTAATTGTTACATAAGATTTTTCTTCTGCTGTTGGAGTTTCTACGTAAAAGCGATAATTTCCGTCAGAGACTGGGTTTCCATCTTTGTCTTTAGCATCCCAATCAATAGAATGTTCTCCTGCAGAAAGTGCACCTATATCTAGTGTTTTTATAAGTTTTCCTTTTTCGTCATATATTTTTAGCGCGACATCGTTTATAGGTTGTTCAAGGATGAGTTTTCCACCTAAGAAATTGCCATTTTCAACGCGTCCGGTACTGCTTTTAACAAGTGCTTTTTTACCAATAAGTCCTGAGATGGTCTGAAGATTGTCATTTTGGGCAATGTCAACAAGCTGTTTAATCTTTTCATTTAGATCGAATAACTGATCAACCTGATTGAAAAGGGCTAGTTGAGTAGCCATTTCGTTATTTTCAAGAGGTTTTAAGGGATCTTGAAACTCTAATTGTTTGATGAATAAAACCATAAAATCATCCCGATCTAGGACTTTTTTAGGTTCTCTTATTTTTGGTTTGTTAGTATCAACTTCCTGGAAAAGACTAGGCTTTTCTTCAAGCTGTGTTTTGCCGGAGATCATAAGCTAACTCCTAAGTTTAAATTTTAATATTTATTATTCCCTGGTAATAATCAGGAACTTTTGATTCTTCATTTAAGTCGTTTCCTATCTTAGCTACTTTCTTCTTATCTTGGTTCCCCTGAAAATTTTTCTTTTGTTCATCTTGATTTTGTCCTAGATTAATATGACAACTATTCAGTTGTAAGCCACAATCTAAAATGGCTTTATTTAGATTGTTTATTTGCTGTTGTAGGGCCTGTGCTGCCTGGGAATTCTCCACCGTGAAGATTAGTTTTACTTCTCCTTTGTCAATTGACATTGATATTTTTACTTCTCCCAGATTAGGAGGATCAAGTTTTATCTTTATATGGTGCTTGCCTTCATTGTTGGTTTTGATGATTAGTTCTTTAACAAAGTGAGGTATTTCTTGAGGTCTAATTTCTGTATTTTTTTGTAAGTACGTTTGATGTTCTTGGTTTTGAATTTTTTGGTTTTGAAGGTTGTGTCTCACAAAATTAATTTCTGTATTTTGGTGTCTGTCATCAATTTCTTTTGCTTTGTGTTCTGGCTGGAATTTAAGCTGAGATTTCATTTCTAATGTGTTTTTGATGTGTTCGTCTGCTTTTTGGTTTATGTCTTTGATGTTTTTATTAAGTTCTTTTGTTGTAATTTTATCTGTGTTATTATTATTGACCGGGTCTTTTCTGATTTCGAGTTTGTCTATTTTGTCTTGTTTTTCAATGTTTTTTTCCATTTTCAAAAATTTTTCGTTTTGGGTTAAGGCTTTGTTTGTGCTATTTGGTGGTTGGATTTCCTTATCTTTTGGGTTAAAATAATTATCTTTAATTTTCTGCGTATTGTCCTGGGGGGTTTTACTGATGTTTTGGTAGTTCTTGTTTAGTAAGTACTCGCTGGAAATGTCTTTTTTCGGGAGTTCTACTTTGTTGTTGGTTTCTTGTGTTTTTTTATTCTGGATGGTTTTTTGGATTTTAAGCTCGTTTTCTTTAGAAATGTAAGCTTCTTTTTTGCTGATTATTTCCTTTAATATTTTGCTTGGTGTAGTATTGTTGCTTTTTTCTAAAATTTTTACGATATCATTGTTTAAATAGTTTTCTTGTGTTTTATTTTCTTGAGGTAACTTTCCATTAGTAAAATTATTGAAATAGGAATTTATTATTGCAATTTCTTCGTCTTTATTTATATTTTCATCAGTTTCTTTGTTGGTAAGATGTAATTTTTTAGTATGGTTCTTGAGAAAGGCTATTAAATCAGATAAATTAGATAAATCAGATGTTTCTTCTCCCTTGGAGCCTTCTGAAAGTTTCTGAAATTTTTCAAGAAAATCCTTTAAAAATGGGATGTCTGCCAACTGATTTTCAAGATCTGCTAAATTTTTATTGCTTATTTCTTCGCTTATGTTTCCTTTTATTTCCGTAAAAATAGCTCCACCTTTTCCTAGGAGCCCCAATAAAAGAGCAAAGAAATCTAGTCCAGCGTTAAAAGAATTCGAATTATTTGTGTTAAAAGCACCCAGAGAGTTATTTGACATGCTTGCTTCGATTTTCATTTTGCCCTCCTTTGCTGCTGATTTGTTACTGCAACGGGCATGCCAGTTGTTGTTGGGAGTGACGTTCCTCTTGGAGATCCCTTCCCACTCCTGTGAAAATGGGTCTTAAGGGGACAGGCCAGATGCCCTGCCCCGCAATGCTTTTTCGCTGTGAGTAATCGCTCATCACGGTTAATGACTAGGGATGACACTGCTACTGTCATGCTGCTGAGGAAGCGAATCGACTGAAGCGTCCACAGATCGATTATTGGATTCTTCGCCTGCGGCTCAGAATGACGTTGGAAAGAAAGGCCCCCTCGCCTGTTACTCAGGGATTTGGCTCAGGGCAGGCTCTTCGCTTCGCTCAGAAGAGGAGAAGGCTTGGGCTGACAAAGAAAATAACAAGCAAAAATTTCCTAGGAAAGATTTTCCGCCTGGGAAAAATTTGCCGCTTCTTGACACCGGAAACCACCATCCTTACCTTCCCAAGCGAAAGCGTTAAATCGCTAAAAAATTGGAAAAAATGAAAAAATACAGGAGGTAGAAATATGAGACTTGAAAAATTCACCTTTAAATCTCAAGACGCTATCCAGGAAGCGCAACGGCTTGCGGAAACCCGCGGCCATCAAAATATGGAAGTAGAGCACCTTCTCAAGGCCCTGGTTGAGCAAGAAGATGGACTGGTGCCCATGATTCTCGATCGCCTGGGCATTAACAACAAACTTATTTCTTCTGACGTTGATGAAGTTCTTGACAAGATCCCTTCTGTTTCAGGAACGGGATTTCAGGTCTATCTTTCTCCCAATCTGAAGCAGGTGCTTGAGCGCGCTATGCGCCTTGCCTCTGAGATGCGCGATGATTACGTCTCTACCGAGCACCTCCTTTTAGCCATTCTCGAGAGCAATACGCCTTCTGCTGAAATACTTAAAAGGCGTGGCATCACCAAAGAAAACTTGATGGAAGTGATTAACCAGATCCGCAAAGGCCAGCGGGTTACTGACCAGAATCCCGAAGACAAATATCAGGCCCTTGAAAAATTTGGCCGTGACTTAACCGCTTTGGCCAAGGCAGGAAAACTTGATCCTGTTATTGGTCGTGACGAAGAAATTCGCCGCGTAATACAAATTCTTTCCAGGCGCACGAAAAATAACCCGGTGCTAGTGGGTGAGCCTGGTGTTGGTAAAACTGCTATTGTAGAAGGCCTTGCCCAGCGTATTGTTTCAGGGGATGTCCCAGAGCCCCTTAAAAATAAACGTATTGTTCAGCTTGATGTGGGTGCGCTTCTTGCCGGTGCCAAGTATCGAGGTGAATTCGAAGAACGCCTAAAGGCAGTCCTAAAAGAAGTCACCGAGAGCGAAGGCGAAATAATCCTTTTCATCGACGAGATTCATACGATAGTGGGGGCTGGCGCTGCTGAGGGCGCAATGGATGCGGCTAACATGCTAAAGCCTGCGCTGGCACGAGGAGAGCTCCATTGTATCGGTGCCACCACGATTGACGAATACCGCAAATACATTGAAAAAGACCCGGCTCTTGAACGCCGTTTTCAGCCCGTTTACGTTGATGAGCCCTCTGTTGAAGAGGCCATTGCTATTCTGCGTGGTTTGAAGGAAAAATTTGAGGTTCATCACGGTGTGCGCATTACTGACAGCGCTATCGTGGCAGCGGTGCAGCTTTCTGCCCGTTATATCACCGATCGCTATCTCCCTGACAAAGCCATCGACCTAATCGACGAGGCTGCGGCCAAGCTTCGTATCGAGATCGAGTCCATGCCCACAGAGATCGACGAAATCGAGCGCAAGATAAAGCAGCTTGAAATCGAAAAGATGGCCCTTGAAAGGGAGACTGACCCACGGGCGGTTGAGCGTCGTAAAAAGATCGAAGAGCAGCTTGATGAGCTTCGCAAAAAGCTCGAAGAAATGAAGGCCCAGTGGCAAAAGGAAAAGGAAATCATCCAGAAAATACGGGCCATCAAAGAAAAAATCGACCAACTCCGCATTGAAGCCCAACAGGCTGAACGTCAGGGTGATTTAAACAAAGTGGCCGAAATCATTTATGGCCGTATCCCTCAGCTTGAAAAAGAGCTTGAGGAATGGAACAAAAAGCTAGAGGAGCTTCAAAAAGAGGGCAAAAGTTTCTTAAAAGAAGAAGTTACCGCGGAAGACATTGCCGAAGTGGTGGCCAAGTGGACAGGAATTCCTGTTACCAAGCTTCTTGAATCTGAGCGCGAAAAGCTCCTTAAGATGGAAGAACGCCTGGCCCAGCGAGTGGTTGGTCAGGACCATGCTATCAAGGCCATTGCCAATGCTGTGCGCAGGGCCCGTGCCGGACTTAAAGACCCGAATCGTCCTATTGGGTCTTTTATGTTCCTTGGGCCCACAGGTGTTGGTAAGACCGAGCTTGCCAAGGCTTTGGCAGAGTTCATGTTTGACACCGAGCAAGCACTTATACGTTTCGACATGTCTGAATATATGGAAAAACACGCTGTTTCTAAGCTCATAGGCGCGCCTCCTGGGTATGTGGGCTATGAAGAAGGGGGCCAGCTTACCGAAGCCGTGCGCAGACGGCCTTATTCTGTGATTCTTTTTGACGAAATAGAAAAGGCGCATCCCGATGTGTTTAACATCTTGCTCCAGATCCTTGATGACGGCCGTCTTACAGACAGCAAAGGCCGCACGGTGAATTTCCAGAACACCATTATCATCATGACCTCTAACCTTGGTTCACAGTACGTAATGGAGCTTGAGGATAGGAAAGACGCTGAGCGTTTAGTGATGGAGGCTGTGCGGGCGCACTTCAGGCCAGAATTCCTGAACCGTATTGACGAGATTATCATCTTCAACAAGCTCACCAAAGAACATCTCAAGAAGATTGTGGATATTCAGATTCGCTATCTTCGTCAGCGTCTTGAAGAGCGCCACATTACCATTGAGCTTACCGATCGGGCCAAAGAGTGGCTTGCCGAAGTGGGTTACGATCCTGTTTACGGGGCGCGTCCGCTTAAGCGTGCTATCCAGCGCTACATTGAAGATCCGTTGGCAGTGAAGATTCTTGAAGGTACTTTCCAGGAAGGCGATCACATCCTGGTGGATTACGACGAAACCAAAGGCGGTCTTGATTTCAGGAAGCACTTTCCTGAAGAGATTCCCGAGGCCAAAGTAGCCTGATAAAATAAAAGGCCGGGGACTCTCCCCCCGGCCTTTTTATTATGCGAAAGAAATTATTTTTTCTGCTGAGCTTTATTTTTTGTTTTTTATTTGCGCTTTATCTCTTTCGTGATGCTATTTTGTTTTATGCCTTCCAGAAGCTCCTTGCCGAAAAAGGCATCTCCCTTAAAGCTCAAACCCTTAAGGTTGAAAACGGAAAAATCTATTTTTCTGGTTTAAGCGTAAGAGGAAAAGACTTTTTTCTTGATGCGAAAGAGGCCAGTTTTGCTTTTTCCCTGAAAGAAAGGGGGCTAAGGGTCTCTTTGAGCAACTTCAGTGGCGGAAACTTTTTCGCCGGGGAAGACAAGTCGTCTTCACTTCCGGTTTACCTTGCCAAGATTTATCTGGATGAAGGCACCTGGCGCATCATCGGGGAAAAAGAAACTTTCATAAGGCTTAAGCAGGCAGAAATAAAAGGTCTTGGCGATTTTTTAAGAGGCTTCACTACTCAAAAGAAATTAGCTCTCAACTTTCCTGCCCAAGAGAAAAAGCAAGTCTCTAGAGAAAGATATAATTTTGAAGATTTGAAAGAAGCCATTTCTTTGGCGCTAAAAGTTGACTTCTCAAAACTGCCGAGGTGGTTGAAAAAAGAAGAGATAGACACAGGGCTTTTGCAATTGAAAGTAGCAACTTCTTTTGGCCCTGATCACATAGCACATTTTAAAGGCAACGCCGTGATAAAAAATTTGGGGCTAGGCCGCTATCAGAATGTCTTTTCAGGTAAGACAGGTTTTAAGGGCTGGTGGTCTCCTGCCTCTTATGAGTTTGTTCTAAAAGGCCTTGGGGATTTTACGCCTGCACTCAGGGTTTCTTATAAGCTTTCAGGAAATTTCCAAAAAGAGCCCTATCTTACGCAAATTTTCGCTGAGATTACCGGAAGTGACGCATTTTTCGGCGAGATAGCTTCAACTTTTGGTGCCAAAGCAAAAGGAAAAATAAAGGCTTCTTTTTCCTCAGAAGAGCCGCTTAAAAAGGCCGATGTTCAATTTTCTTTGAATGACTTTGGTTTTGAGCTCTCTCCTGATGAAATAGCCGATGGCTTGAGCATTAAGGGAAAGATAACCCTGAAGTTTGATAAGCCTTTGGCTTTTGCCGGAGAAGTTTTACTTGATAACGGGGAATTTTATTTTGCCCCTTGGTATTACGAATTAAAAAAGCCCCTGGCCCTTTTCTTTAACGCAAATTATCAGGATAAAGGCCTTCGCTTTCAGGAGATCAAGATCACCGGGCCTTTATATGCGGAGATAAACGGCCTTGAAGTTTATCCCCAGTTAAGGCTCCCTGAAAAAAGCAAAGTAGCGCTTAAAGTAGAAGATTTTTTTAAGCCACTCATCGTAGAGGCTTACGGAGAAGAATTCCCCTGGCTTGAAAGGCTAAATTTGGAAGGAACCCTCACCCTCGACCAACAAAAAGACACCATAAAGACAGATTACACGGGAAATATCGTTTATCAGGGCCATGTTTTTGAAAACGTCGCGATTAACGGGGCTTATTCGCTTTCAGGAAAGTGCAATCCTTTTTCCCTTGCCTGGCGTAAGGTAAAAGGGCAGGTGATTGCTGCCGGGCCGCTTTTCATACAGGGGAAAATCTGTCCGCCAAGCGTCTTTATTGCGCCTTTTAGTCTGGCGCTGCTTGACGGAAAAATTTCAGTCGGAGAAGGCAAGGGCGATTTATCTACTAAAAGTTTCGTTTTAAACCGCGTTCTTTTAGCGGATATCAGGCCTCGTTTGCCCGCGCCCTATGATTTTTTAAAGCCAGAAGCATCAGGCAAATTTTCAAAGCTTTTCTTTAAAGAAAATAGATTTTTAGCCGATGGTGAGTTAGAAGTTAAGATAGCTCGCGGCAAGGTGGTCTTTCACGACATTTTCTTTGAACCAGGAGTCTTACCAAAATACGGCGGCAACCTTGAGATAAAGGGCCTTGACCTGGCGATTCTTTCCAAAACCTTTGGCCTTGGGCGGATAACGGGAAGGCTAAAAGGAGAAGTCAATAACCTGGTAATGGTGGGTACTCTTCCTGAGCGTTTTGAGCTTCGTCTGGAAGACGATCCCAGCTGGCAAGGGAAAAGACGCATTAGCCTTAAGGCCGTGCGCCAGATGGCAGAACTTGGCGGAGGCTCGGCTTCTATTTTTGTCCCGTTTGTCAAAAATTTGCGGTATGAAAGGCTGGGATTTAGTTGTAAACTCAAAAATGACTTCTTTCATTTAAAAGGCTTGTTTCACAAAGACGGCAAAGAATATCTCATTAAAGGTCCCAGGCTTTTTGGGGTGGATGTGATAAACCAAAATCCAGGAGGCATCATTTCTTTTAAGGAAATGATTAGACGTATAGAAAATATTCTTGGAGGGCAAAATGAAGGGGTTAGATAGAATTACTTTTGACCCTAATATAATGGGAGGAAAACCATGTATTAGAGGTACACGTGTTACTGTGGGGGCAATTTTAGGTTTACTTGCCTCAGGGACGAATAAGAAAGAAATTTTAGAATTGTATCCTTATCTAGAAGAAGAAGATATTGATCAAGCTTTGGCATTTGCTGCCTGGAAGGTAGAAGAGATCGAAATTTACGATCCGAAGATAAAAGAAGTAGCTTAACTAGCATGAAAATATTGATAGATATGAACTTATCTCCCAAGTTAACTTCTCTTTTAGAAAATGCTGGTTTTAACGCTATTCACTGGTCTAAGGTTGGAAAACCAAATGCCACAGATAAAGAAATATTTTTCTGGGCAAAGACAAACGGTTACATAATATTGACCCACGATTTAGACTTTGGCTCTATCCTTGCCTCGACAAACGCTGATTTTCCTTCTGTGATACAGATTAGAACTCTGGATATACGCCCTCAAAAAATTTTTCCAAAAATTCTCTTGGTGCTAAACAAATATGACAAATACTTGAAGAGTGGGGCGTTAATTGTTTTAGAGGAGCACAGTGCACGAATAAAGATTTTGCCGTTGAAAAAAGAAAATATTCTTGGAGGGCAATATGAAGAAAAAAATGATCTTTAGTTTACTTGCTTTAGTAATTGTGTCCTGTGTAACGATTAACATCTATTTCCCTTCAGCAGAAGTGGAAAAGGCCGCCAAAGAAATAAGCGAAGAGGTGCGCGGCTTAAAACAAAAGCAAGAGACAAAGCCAGAAGATAATCAATCATTTTTAAAGCTTGGGCCCAAGGTAGCCTATGCCCAACAAGAGCTTGCGGTTACGAATCCTGCTATCAGGCAGCTGAAAGCCCGTATGAAGGCCCGCTACCCTAAGCTTAAGCCTTATCTTGTGCGAGGTGTTTTTGGCGAAGCCCTAAACGGCTTTATTGTTCTGCGCAATCCTAATGGTCTTAAGCTCAAAGAACGTGCGGCGGTAAAGCGGCTTCTTGAAGCAGAAAATAAAGACCGCAAGATCCTTTACCAGGAAGTTATGAAGGCTTTGGGAGTTATGCCCAAAGACCTTCCCAGGATTCAGCAGATTTTTGCCAAAGAATGGCAGCGAACTGCGCCAAAAGGAACCTGGATTGAAAAATCTCCTGGCAAGTGGGTGAGAAAATGAAAAAATTACGCCTTGTTTTTATGGGAACCCCAAGCTTTGCGGTTCCCATTTTGAATGCCTTACTTGATAGCGAAGACGAAGTCGTCGCCGTGGTGACTCAGCCTGATAAGCCTGCGGGCCGTGGTAAAAAACTTACGCCGCCACCTGTTAAGGTTTTAGCCCTTGAGCGGGGGGTTCCGGTGCTTCAGCCGCAAAAGATAAAAGATGAAAAATTTCTCACAGAATTAAGATCTCTCAATCCTGACGTGATCGTGGTGGCGGCTTATGGGAAAATTTTACCCAGCGAAGTTTTAACAATTCCACGTTACGTATGTATTAACGTTCATGCTTCGCTTCTCCCAAAATTTAGAGGGGCAGCTCCTATAAATTGGGCCATCATTGCTGGAGAGAAAGAAACCGGAATTACCATTATGCAAATGGACGAGGGCATGGACACAGGAGATATCCTGCTTATGGAGTCTCTTCCCATTTCTCCAGAAGACACCGCAGGCACCCTTCATGACAAACTCTCAGCACTTGGTGCCAAACTCATAGTCAGGGCACTTAACTTGCTAAAAGAAGGCAGACTTACCCCTCAAAAGCAGCCAGAAGAAGGTGTTTCTTACGCACCAATGCTCAAAAAAGAAGACGGGCTACTTGATTTTTCGCGCCCGGCTAAAGAACTTGCCAATTTGATTCGTGGCCTTGATCCCTGGCCCACTGCTTACGCCTATTTCCGTGGCAAGTTGGTGAAATTTTTTGCCCCATCTTTCGAAAAAAAAGACGCAAAAGCAAGCCCTGGGGAAATTCTTGGGCTTGAAAATGGAAAGCTCCTTGTGGCCACCGGAGAGGGGATATTAAAGATTGGCGAGCTTCAGGTTGAAGGGAAAAAGCGCATCAAGGCCGAAGAGTTCGTAAGGGGGTACCGCCCAAAACCAGGCGAAAATTTTACCTCTTATCCATAATTATCCAGGAAGATTTCTCCCGGTGGTGGTCATAGCCAGCTGGCAATGAATGATGCCTTTTAAGGCTTTTATTTTATCTGAAAGGTTTTTGACATCTTCAGCCTTTCCTTTTACTATCACAACTTCAAGGCAGCGGTCGTGGTCAAGATGTACGTGCTGGGTGGAGATGATTTCCTGGTAATGGTCATGCTGGATGTCCATTAAGCGGTCTGAAAGTTCTCTTTTGTGATGGTCGTAAACATAAGTGATGGTGCCGATGACTTCCTTGTCACTCTCACGCCATTCTTCTTCTACAAGCTTTTCGCGGATAAGGTCCCTGATGGCTTCAGAGCGATTGGTGTAATGACGGCGTTCGATATAGCGATCAAATTCTTCAAGTAACTTAGCAGGCATTGAGACCCCGAAACGATAGAGTTCTGCCATTTTGGTACCCCCTTATAGAAATTTCGCGATAATAATACCAAAAGAAAAAATTTTCTCAAAAAAACAATTTGGTAATGGCATCCCAGGTTGTAAAGCCCTTTTGATTTGCCTCTTGTCAAAAGCTTAAGGCTTTGTTATCCGTGGGCAAGCCAAGGAGGTAAAACATGACAGAAAAACAACGCATTCGTTATCAGATTCTCAGGGCTCTTAAAGCCAGGCCAATGAGTTTTTGGGAATTGATAAATTATCAGGATTCTCATCTGGTGGCTTTTTTTGAAGTTGTCCAGGAACTTTTAAAAGAAGGCCTAATTGTTCAGGAGGGCAAGGTTTTAAAACTTGCTAAAGATGTTGATATAAACCCTTTAGAAGACACCCTTTGCCATGTTTGTGGCCAGGGCGTTGAAATTAAAGGCCTTTTTGCCAAGGTCTACGAAAAATTTGCCAAAATTTGTGCGGGACGGCCGCTTCCCACTAGCGACTTTGACCAGGGATTTATAAGGCCCATCGATACCATGAAACGCGTTGTTTATCTCTATCAAAGAGGCGATCTTGAAAATACCGACATTTTTATTCTGGGTGATGACGACTTATTTTCAGTGGCCGCCACTTTGACCGGGCTGCCCAAACGGGTGGTAGTGGTAGAGATAGACGAACGCATAAACAATTTTATTCGCACTTATTGTGAACAAGAAGGCGTTTCCAATTTAGAGGTTTATGATTACAACGTAATCGACGAATTGCACGAAGATTTACGCAAGAGATTTGATGTCTTTGTTACGGATCCGGTAGAAACCAAAAAAGGCCTTAAACTTTTTGTGGGCAGATGTATCGAAGCCTTAAAAGGCCCTGGTTCTGTGGGGTATATGGGGTTTACCCATCGAGAGGCTTCCTTGAGAAAATGGTTTGATTTTCAGAAGTTTATTCTTGCGGCAGGCATGGTGATTACAGACATTTTGCGGGACTTCACCACCTATCCAGAGCAGGAAAACCGCTGGGAGGACTTTTACCGTACTTACGAGATCATGAAAAAGATGGAACTTCCTCTGCCTGAAGTTGACTGGTATAAGTCGTGTTTTGTGCGTTTTGAGGTGATAGAAGGCCCAGTTCTTCCGCCCTTTGAAAAACCTAAAGATTTAAAAGAACTTTATTTTGATGACGAGTCTTGGGCCACGCCACTTCCCTCTTTTATGGAAGAAAATTAAGCGCGTTTTAGACGAATGAAAGTAAACGCGTTTCTAAAAGAAGTGCCTTCTCAGATAATTGAAAGGGCAAAAGACATACTGAATAAAGATGACCTGCTTAGCTTTAAGGTAAAAGATGGAATTGTTAAAGCTGCAGTTAAGGGTAATTATGCCCCCTTTTATAAGGTGGAAGTGGAGCTTAAAGACCAGGAAATCATAGATTGGTATTGCAGTTGCCCTTATAATGGATCGGTTTGCAAGCATGTGGTGGCAGTGGTGTTAAAGGCTTTCAATGATGATTTCCTTTCAACAGAAGCTAAGAAGGCCACTAAGAAAAGAAAAAGAAAAACTAAAGCAGAACTTGCCGAAGAAATACTTGAAAAACTTTCCTGCGAAGAACTTAGAGAGTTTGTGAGAGAGGGAATAAGATACAGCAAGGAATGGAGAAATGCCCTGCTGGCAAGATTTGCTTTTTATGCTGATCCTGGGGGTAAAACCCTTGAGGCCAAATACAACGCCATCTTTAGGCACCTAGTAAGTAGCTACAAAAAACACGGATTTATCGACTACTATGCCACCATGGAACTTGAACGAGAAGTGGGGAAGTTACTCCTTACTGCTGGGAAGCTTATCAATGCAGGAAAGCTTGAAGAGGCCTGTGCTATAGCAAAAAGCGTGCTTTCTGGCTGGGTAAAAAATCTGCAAAACATGGACGATTCCGCTGGTTCCACTGGAAATGTAGTTAGCGAGGTGCTTGAAATTTTCAAACTTCTTTATTCCGGGGGCAAAAAAGAAGTTATGGATTACCTTTTGAAAGAAGGAAAAAAGAAAGATTATCGCGACTTTGACATACATTACGAAATAGCTGATTCTATGGCGGAAGTGATTGACAGCCAGGAAGCAGCCAAAAAGTTACTTGCTTTCGTTGATAACCTGAAATATGGCGAGACTATAAAGGCTAAAATCCTTTTAAAATTCTTCCCTGAAAAGTATGAAGAATTTGTCAACGCAAACATCACCGATTTTTCCCTAGCAGACTTTCACCTTGAAGAACTTATAAAGCGAGAGGATTATAAAGAAGCTCTTAAATTCGTTGAGAGGGTGCTTTCATCAAAAACACCCAACAAATTTCACTTTTTTACGAAAAAGGCCTTCATTCTGGAAAAACTTGGCCGAAAAAAAGAAGCCTTAAAAATTTATTACTCTTTTTTCACTACCGCGCCTTCTCTCAATTTTCTCTGGGATATGAAAAAGCTTGCCTCTCCTGACGAGTGGGAAAAACTTAAACGAGAAGCCAAAAATCTTTTAAAAGGGCAAGAATTGTTGACCTTTTTGCTTAAAGAAGGAGATTTTTCAGCATGGCTTGATACATTAAAAAAAGAAAAAGAAAGAGTTGGAAAGTTCCCTGATACATTTCTAAATGTGGTTGGTATGTTAGAGGAACTTCCTCACGAGATTGCCAAAGAAGCTGCCAAGACACTTCTTGAAGTTTCTCATCTCATGCTTGAGACATATAATCCGAACCGCAGGCTTTATCGAGAATTCATCAGATCTATCTATCCACTCAAAGATTATCTAGGGAAAGAAACCATAAAGGCCCATCTGGAAGAAGTTATCCAGACCTATCCCACCCGCCACGCCCTTAAAGACGAAATTCAAAAGTATTTATCGAAAATAGACAGATAGAAACTTATATTGCTACCTTAAGGTCCGGATAAGAGATGAGAAAGGGGTACCTCTCTTTTATATTTCAAAGGAAACACGAAACTTATATTTTCACCCAGGAGGTGCCCCATGGACAATATATCAAAAAAATCCTAATTGACTTCACCGATGAAAAAATTACTCCATCAGGAGGAAGTTTCTTCCTGGCTCATGTTTCTCATCTTCTCGG